>JAXDNZ010000636.1:0-6159 GCA_034669185.1 Hyphomicrobiales bacterium | reverse complement strand
CTGCGTAGTGAGCGTCTCATCTGCGTCCGGGAATTTCTCGAACGTCCACCGCGGAATTTTGATGACGCAATAATCGATCGTTGGCTCGAAACAGGCGGACGTGTACAGGCCGCGCGCGGGGTCGGTGGTGATGAAGTTGGGAAGCTCGTCGAGCGTGTAACCGACGGCTAATTTCGCGGCGATTTTGGCGATGGGGTAGCCGGTGGCTTTCGACGCGAGGGCGGACGATCGCGAGACGCGCGGGTTCATTTCGATGACGACCAGCCGCCCGTCCGCCGGGTTTACCGCGAACTGCACGTTCGAGCCGCCGGTCTCTACGCCGATCTCGCGCAGCACCGCGAGCGAGGCGTCCCGCATGATCTGGTATTCTTTATCCGTGAGTGTCAGCGCCGGCGCGATGGTGATCGAGTCGCCGGTATGCACGCCCATCGGATCGAGATTCTCGATCGAGCAGATGATGATGCAATTGTCGGCCTTGTCGCGCACGACCTCCATCTCGAACTCTTTCCAGCCGAGCACGCTTTCTTCGATCAGCACCTCGTTGGTGGGCGAGGCGTCGATCCCACGCTCGACGATGTCGATGAATTCGTCCTTGTTATAGGCGATGCCGCCGCCGGTGCCGCCGAGCGTGAACGAGGGACGGATGATCGCCGGCAGGCCGATGTCGTCGAGCGCATCCAGCGCCTGCGACAGCGTCTTGATCTGGCGCGAGCGCGGCGTCTCCAGGCCGATCTTCGTCATCGCGTCGCGGAAGCGCTCGCGGTCCTCGGCCTTGTCGATCGCGTCCGCGGTCGCGCCGATCATCTGCACGCCGAATTTTTCCAGTACCCCCATGCGGCGCAGTGACAGCGCGCAGTTGAGAGCGGTCTGTCCGCCCATCGTGGGGAGAAGCGCGTCAGGCCGCTCCTTCTCGATGATCTTGGCGACGATCTCGGGCGTGATCGGCTCGATGTAGGTCGCGTCGGCGAGATCGGGATCGGTCATGATCGTCGCCGGGTTGGAATTCACCAGCACGATCCGGTAGCCCTCGGCCTTCAGCGCCTTGCACGCCTGCGTGCCCGAATAGTCGAATTCGCACGCCTGGCCGATGACGATCGGGCCGGCGCCGATGATCATGATCGATTTGATGTCGGTCCGTTTCGGCATCCCGTCCTGCGGTCGGCGCACAAAAAAAAGGCGCGCTTTTCGCGCGTCCTTGACCCCGCGACAGGGCCCGGCCCCGCGCGCGGGCTGTCTAGACCAGAATCGGGGGGCAGGGAAGGGTCAAAGGCCGGCCGCACCGCGGCGTGAGCAAGATTGCGCCATGCACTTGGAAACCAAGGGGGATTGGCGCGTTAGAGGAGCGGATGGACGATCCTCAACGGGTTTTGCGGTGAACAACGCGTCGCGCGCGACCTTCTCCAGCATCACGGCGGCGCTGGCGGGCTTTGCGCTCGCGTCCGCGGTGCTGCGGTTCGACGATTGGCGCCGCAGGCGCGCCCCGCCCGACCGGGCGCCGCTCGGCACCCAGCGCGCTGCCGACGAGCCTTTCGCCGTGCAGGAGGAGCGTGCGCTGCAGCACGGCCGCGGACGCAAGGCCCCCGCGCCGAGCCGCATCCCCTGGCGCGGCTGGAAGGACATTCTGTGGCGCACCTACGAGCAGATCTCCGCTGATCGGCTGATGCTGATCGCGGCCGGCGTCGTGTTCTACGCGATGCTGGCGATCGTGCCGGCGATCACAGCGCTGGTCTCGATGTACGGGCTGTTCACGAAAGCGAGCACCATCAACGCACAGCTCAATTTCCTCGCCGACGTGATGCCGGCGACGAGCTACGCTCTCATCAGCGATCAGATCGTGCGCATCGCCGGCAATAGCGACGGCAAGCTGACGTTCGCGTTTCTCCTCGGGCTCGGCATCGCGTTGTGGAGCGCGAATGCCGGCGTCAAGGCGATCTTCGATGCGCTCAACATCGTCTATGATGAAGACGAAAAGCGCGGGATCGTGACGCTCAATCTCGTGTCGCTGGCGTTCACGGCCGGTGCGATCGTCTCGCTGTTGCTCGCGCTCGGCGCGATCGTCGTGCTGCCGCTGGTGCTGGCGTTCGCGGGCGTCCAGGCCGAATACTATGCGGGAGCGCTCCCGCTGCTGCGCTGGCCGGCACTGTTCCTGCTGATGATCGTCGCGCTTGCGACTCTCTATCGTTTCGGCCCCTCGCGGCGCTACGCCAAATGGCGCTGGCTCAGCGTCGGCAGCGTGTTCGCGGCGCTCGCCTGGATCGCGGTGTCGCTCGCGTTTTCCTGGTATCTGTCGAAATTCGCCGACTACAACGCGACCTACGGCTCGCTCGGCGCGGTCATCGGCCTGATGATGTGGATGTGGATCTCGACGCTGGTGGTGCTCGTCGGCGCCGAGCTCAATTCCGAGATCGAGCATCAAACCGCGCGCGATACGACGGTCGGGACGGAGAAGCCGCTCGGCGCGCGCGGCGCCGTGATGGCCGACACGGTCGGGGCCGCGCAGGGTTGAGAAGAAATTGGAGGCCCGGGCCTGGATTTGAACCAGGCCTGAGGAGCGTTTGCGGCGCCCCTGCGTATCCATTCCGCCACCGGGCCGCCGGCATTATTCCGAAAACGCCGGCGCCGCGCATCCGAAAGGTCCAGTGACGGTTAACCCGCGGCGTTAACACTCGCGCGAAACGTCATGCGCGCCGGATTGTGCTCGAGATTGCGCGGCAGACGCTGCGCCGTGAAGCCGGCGGCACGCAATCGTGCGAGGAACTCGGCTTCACCATAATGCGCAATCCCGAGCGTGCTCCGAATCCGGCTGTAGCCCGACAGCGCGGTGCGGGTGAGGCCCGCGAACGCGGCAAGCAGGAAACCGTGCGCGGCCGCGTAGCGGAGCAGCGCGACGGCGTCGCTCAAAGGCCCGACATCCGGCGGGATGACGTCCGCGACGATCAGCGTTCCCCCGGGCGCGAGCAGACGCCGCCACAGCGCGAGCACGCCGTCGAGCTCGGCTGGCTTGAGATATTGAACCAGCGAATTCGCCACGATCAGGTCGAGCGAGCGATCGCCCAAGCGCTCGACCTCCTCGGGCGCCATCACCCTGATCTTCGGGTTAGTGGCGAACCGGGCCGACATCGCGGCACGCACGCTCGCCGCCGACTCGCACAGGATCAGCAAGCGCGCCGCCGCCGCGACGATGCCGGCGTGGATCGCCTCACCGCTGCCGTGGTCGAGCACGCGCGCCTGCGCCCCCGGCACGAAGGCCGCGATCTGCTCGGCGATGTCGCGGTAGTGGACGTCCTTGTGACGGTCGTTGACGTAGATCGAGTGCGGCTTGTCCCAGAACTCGCGCCAGGTGGTCATATGCAGCCGCTTGCCGTGGCTTTCAACGTGCTTCCTCGTAACGGAAAGCTCTGTGTGAGCCAACTGCGCAGAATTCAGGAGGACAATGTACGTCCGCTCGGTCGCGGCTTGCGGCCGGCAAGCGCATCGCGCCAGTGCTTCGTCAGAGGTCCGTTCTTGCCGTACACCGGATCGAAATTGGGCGGCGGGCAGAGCGGGATCGCGGCGAGCGCCTTGTCGTGTTCGGCCTCGCTGCCGCGGCACAGATCGTATTCGCCGAACGGCGGGTAGGCGCCGACAACCAGGAGGTCTTCGCTCGCCATCAGGTTCTGGTGTCCCGTTCCGGCCGGCAGCACGACGACGTCGCCGGCTTCCAGATCGACGTCCTCGCCTTCGTCGCCGCCGAGCCGCACGCGTACGCGTCCGCGTGCAATGCCGAGCGCCTCGTGAATGGCCGAATGATAATGGACGTAATCGTAAATGCCGTTGCGCCAGCTATTGCCCCAATCGTTGGCGGCGAACAGCTCTTCGAACAGCGCCGCCGGGTCCTCGGCGCGCTCGAGATTGACGACCTGCGGATAGAGCAGCACCGGCACGTCCGGATTGTTCGGGATCTTGCCGTCGTCCCGGAACATGAATGTCTTGGGCCGGCGCCGCACGACCGCGGCGCGCGCCTGCCTGACAGTCGGTTTGCCTCGGCCGGTTACGCGTTCATAGGCACGTTTGAGGGTTTCGGTGACGTACATGGCGCAACTCCGGGGATTTCGCCTGAGTGAAACCGCCGGGCTGCTGCGAAGTTCCGCTTTTTCAGGTCTTGCGCCGGTGCCAGCGCAGCGCCGGCGGCGCAGCCGTCACGCGTGCCTCTTCTCGCGCATCAGTCCGGCGAAGCGCCGGAACAGGTAATGGCTGTCGCGCGGACCCGGAGAGGCTTCCGGGTGGTATTGCACCGAGAAGACCGGTCTGTCCTTCAGCGCGAGTCCGCAGTTCGAGCCGTCGAACAACGATACGTGCGTCTGCTCGACGTTGGCCGGCAGCGACCCCTTGTCGACCGCAAAGCCGTGATTCATCGACGTGATCTCGACCTTGCCGGTGGTGAGATCCTTCACCGGATGATTGGCACCGTGATGGCCCTGATGCATCTTCATCGTCCTGCCGCCGAGCGCCAGCCCGAGCATCTGGTGGCCGAGGCAGATGCCGAATGTCGGCGTCCCGCTATCGACGAGCTGCTTGATGACCGGCACTGCATACCGCCCGGTCGCCGCCGGATCGCCCGGGCTGTTCGACAGGAATACGCCGTCGGGCTTCATCGCGAGGATGTCCTCGGCCGACGTTTTCGCCGGCAGGACGGTCACCTTGCCGGCGGTGCCGGCGAGCAGCCTCAGGATGTTGCGCTTGATGCCGTAGTCGATCGCGACCACGTGAAACGCGCCGTTCTGGCCTCCGTTTTCCTGCCGGCCGTAGCCCTTGCCCCATTGCCACTCGGTCTCGTCCCAGGTGAAGCGTTGCCCAGACGTGACCATCGGTACGAGGTCCATGCCTTCGAGGCCGGGCCACGCGCGCGCCACTTGCCGCAATCCGTCGAGATCGAACCTGCCGGAGGGCTGGTGCGCTATCACGGCGTTCGGCATCCCTTTGGTGCGGATGAGGCTCGTCAGAGCGCGGGTGTCTATGCCGGCCAGCCCGACGATGCCGCGGCGCTTGAGCCACTGATCGAGATGCTGCGTCGCGCGCCAACTCGACGGCGCCGTGATGGCGGTACGCAGGATCACGCCGCGCGCGCCCGGCGTCGCCGCCATGTTGACGGTCTCGAGGTCTTCCTCGTTGGTGCCGACATTGCCGATGTGCGGGAACGTGAAGGTGATGATCTGACCCGCGTAAGACGGATCGGTCAGGATCTCCTCGTAACCCGTCATCGCGGTGTTGAAGCATACCTCGCCGACCGCCTGGCCGGCGGCGCCGAGGCCGTAGCCCTCAAGCACCGTGCCGTCGGCGAGCACCAGGAGGGCGGTGACCGTGGGCTCGGTCCAGCCGGAATCGTCTTGTTTGATGGTCATAAGCGGCCTAGATAGCCGCGAGCCGCCGCAGGGTCAAAGGGGCCACGGCGGAAATTTCACGACAGCGATCGGGGATTGGGCCAGTGCTGCGCGACGACATCAACAACGCCCTGAAGGATGCCATGAAGGCGCGTGATGAGCGCCGCGTCTCGACGCTCCGCCTCGTCAATTCGTCGCTCAAGAACGCCGACATCGAGGCGCGGGGCCATGGCAAAGGTCCGCTCAGCGACGAGGAGATCCCATCGCTGCTGCAGAAGATGATCAAGCAGCGCGAGGATTCGATTGCGCTCTACGAGAAGGGCGGGCGGCCGGAGCTCGCCGCGCAGGAGCGGGCCGAGATCGAGATCATCGCGAGCTACCTGCCGCAGCAGCTGTCCGACATCGAGGCGGGCTCGGTGGTCTCCGGCATCGTGCACGAGATCAACGCGCAGACCATGAAGGACATGGGCCGCGTGATGGCGGCGCTGAAGGAGCGCTATGCCGGCAAGCTCGACTTCACCAAGGCGAGTGCGGCGGTGAAGAAGCTGCTGAGCGGGGGCGGGTAGCTTCCCTCGCCCCGCGAAGCGGGGAGAGGGTGGCGAGCCGCTGTGGCGGCGAGCCGGGTGCGGGGCGGCTTCACGCCCGTTTCTTGCCCTTCTTCGATCTGCGCGTCTGATCCATGAAGGACCGCAGTACGGCGTTCATGCGGCGCTGATAGCCGGCGCCATGCTGTTTGAAGTAGTCGAGTACGTCCTCGTCGACACGGATCGAAATTGCTTTCTTCTTCGGCGGGATGACG
>JAXDNZ010000635.1:0-8155 GCA_034669185.1 Hyphomicrobiales bacterium | reverse complement strand
GATCTCCGCGGCGCGGCGCAACCTGGGCTCCGGGGGCGAAGCAACCGCGTCGACCGCGATCTCGATTCCCGGCGTGCCCGGCATCGCCTCGGTTTCCGACGTGCTCCAGCCACCGCGGACGACCATGCTCGGCGTCGGCGCGCCACGCCGCGCGCCGGTCGAGACGCCTGACGGTTCGGTGACGTTCGTGGACATGATGACGGTGACGCTGACCTGCGATCATCGCGCGGTGGAGGCCGCGCTCGGCGCGGAGTTGCTGTCGGCCTTCAAACATTTTGTCGAGCAGCCAGTCATGATGATTGTCTGAGCAGGAGCGGCTACATGACCAGGAAATGCATCATTTCGGCCGTCGTCATGTTCGTGATGGCATGGGGCCTGAGCTTCATCGTTCACGGATTACTGCTCGGGCCCGATTACGCCGTTACGCCGGGCATGCGTCCGCCCGCGGAGGCGCAGACGCGCATTCACTGGCTCATCTTCGCGCAGGCGATCTTCGGCATCGCCTTCGCGTGGGTCTATGTGCAGGGCAAGGAGGACAAGCCCTGGCTCGCGCAAGGGCTACGCTACGGCATCGCCATCGCGGCGCTGACCGTGATCCCGACTTACCTGATCTATCACGTGGTCACGCCGGTGCCGCTGATGCTGGCCGTCAAGCAGATCGCGTTCGACACCGTCCGCGTGATGCTGATGGGTATCGTGCTGGCGTGGATCAACCGCTGACTTGCTTATCCCTCCCCCGAAGGGGGAGGGTGGCTGCGAGCGATAGCAAGCAGCCGGGTGGGGTTCATTTCAACACCGCGTGGCCCCTCCCGGCCGCGCTTCGCGCGTCCACCCTCCCCGCTTCGCGGGGAGTGACAAGAAAGCGTCACTCCTTCACCGCGCCGGTCATCGCGCTCACATAATGCTCGACGAAGAACGCGTAGAGGATGACGAGCGGGAGCGAGCCTGCGAGCGCGCCGGCCATCAGCGATCCCCAGCGATAGATATCGCCGTCGACGAACTCGTTCACGATGGCGACCGGCACGGTCTTGTTCTGCACGGATTGCAGGAAGGTGAGCGCGTAGATGAATTCGTTCCAGCACAGCGTGAAGCAGAAGATGAAGGCCGAGATCAGGCCCGGAATCGCGAGCGGCAGCACGATCTTCATCAGGATCTGCCAGCGGCTCGCGCCGTCGATCAGCGCGCACTCCTCGAGCTCGTACGGAATGGTCTTGAAATAGCCCATCAGCAGCCAGGTCGAGAACGGGATCAGGATGGTCGGATAGGTCAGGATCAGGGCGAACGGGGTATCGAACAGCCCATACTGGAACACGACGGTCGCGAGCGGGATGAACAGGATCGAGGGCGGCACGAGATAAGCGAGGAAGATCAGCCCGCCGACCCAGTTCGCGCCGCGATAGCGCAGCCGCACGATGGCATAGGCGGCGAGGACGCTCGCGATGATCGACAGGATCGTGGCGGCCACCGCCACATACATCGTGTTCCACAGCCACCATGGATAGTAGCTTTCGAACAGGAGCTTGTGGATGTGCTTGAAGGTCGGCGCGGTGGTCCAGAACGGATTGAACTTGTCGAGGTCGAGCAGCTGCTCGTCCGGTTTGATCGCGGTCAGCGCCATCCAGTAGAACGGGAACAGCAGGATGACGACGATGATCGTGAGCGGCAGATAGAGTGTGACCAGGCGCTTCGGCAGGTTCTGCAGATAGCTCATGCCCTCGCTGTGATCGGTCAGCGTCGCCGCCGGCGAGGAGCCATGGAGCACGGCCTTGAGGTCGGCGGGCTTCGCGGCCGGGAGATCAGTCATGGCGGCACCTCTTATCCCTCCCCCGCAGCGGGAGGGTGGCTGCGAGCAAAGCGAGAAGCCGGGTGGGGTCTTGCTTTTCCGTCCGTCGACCCGCGCCCGTCCGCGCGCTGACGCGCGCGTCCACCCTCCCCCTGCGGGGGAGGGATGCAGAAAGGGCGGGGAGATCAGTCATTGCTCTCTCCCTGCTGCCACTTGCGGCGCTGCAGGCCGAACCACGACACCATGATCGCGGCGAGCAGGAACGGAATCATCGCGCTCGAGATCGCGGCGCCTTCGCCGAGTTGTCCCGCGATGATCGCGCGCTGATAGGAAAGCGTCGCCATCAGGTGCGTCGCGTTGACCGGGCCGCCGCGCGTCATCGCCCAGATCAGCTGGAAGTCCGTGAACGTGAACAGCACCGAGAAAGTCATCACCACGGCGATGATCGGGGTGAGCAGCGGATAGGTGATGTGGCGGAACATCTGCCACTTGGTCGCGCCGTCGATGGTCGCGGCCTCGTAGAGCGAAGGCTGCACGGTCTGCAGGCCGGCGAGCAGAGTGATCGCGACGAACGGCACGCCGCGCCAGATGTTGGCGAAGATGACGCTCGCGCGCGCCCAATTGGCATCGCCGAGGAAATTGATGTTCTGCGTGATCAGGCCGAGCTGCTTCAGCGACCACGAGATGATCGAGAACTGCGCGTCGAATATCCACCAGAACGCAAGCGCGGAAAGAACCGTCGGCACGATGAACGGAATGAGCACCATCGCGCGCAGCATCGCCTTGAACGGCAGGTTCTCGTTGAGCAGCAGCGCGAGATAGAGTCCCACCGCGAATTTGAACACGCTCGCGATCGCCGTGTAGAGCAGCGTGTTGGTGACAGAGAGCCAGAAGATCGAGTCGTCGGAGAGCCACTCGTAGTTTTCAAGCCCGACGAAGTCGCCCACGCGCCCGATCTTGGCGTCGGTGAATGAAATCCAGATGCCGAGACCAAGCGGATAGGCGAGGAACAGGATCAGGAATGCCATCGCGGGCAGCATGAACCAGAAGCCGAGCCAGTCGCGGTTGACCTTCAGCCGGTCCCACGACGTGGTCTCGCGCACGGGCGCTCTTCCGGTTCGTGCTTCGAGAGCGACGTCAGCCATCGGTCACCTCTTCAGCCTCCCGCGAGAGGAACGGGCCGGCGGCACCCGGCGGGCCGCCCGCCCGCGCCGTCATGATGTGCGATAGATGCGCTTCGCCTGCCGCTCCGCGGCAGCGATCGCGCCTTTGACGTCTTCGCGGCCGGTGCAGTAGTTCGCGAACATGTCGAGCACGACGAAGTCCGCGAGCGCGGCTGCCGCCTTCTCGCCGACCGAGCCGAGCCCGCCGGCGGTGAGCGTGCGCTTGGCGACGTCGCGGCACACGGTCAACTTCGGATCCGCGGACCAGATCGGATTCTTCTCGTAAGCGATCAGGCCTGGGGTGAGATAGCCAACCGACTTCTCCACCCACGGGTCGAGGTTCGCTGCTTCCATCATGAAGGCGATGAACGCCTTCGAGGCCTGCGGGAACTTGGAATACTTCATGATCATGATCGGATAGGCGACGTGGAACTCGGTCGGCTTGCCGGCCGGGCCGATCGGCCACAGCGCGTGCTCGATGTCAGCCGCCATGTCGGCTTTCTGCGACTTGGCGGTCGCATAGATCGAGACGCCGTTCGCCGTCCAGTGGATGTCACCGGCCAGAAACGCCTTGTTGTTCGACGAGTCGTTCCACGAGGCCGTGCCCGGGATGAATGTATCGAAAAGCTGCTTGGCGTATTCCAGCGCCTTGGCGGTCTCGGGCGAGTTGATGACGACCTTGTCCTTGGCATCGACGACATTGCCGCCGAACGCCCACAGGCACCAATGCACCCAGGCATTGCCGTCGCCGGATGCATGTCCAAGCGCGAGCCCGCCCGGCGTGTTTTGCGCCTTCATCGCTTTGGCGAAGGCGAGGAACTCGTCGGTCGTTTTGGGAAACGCCTTGAACCCGGCCTTTTCCATCGAGGCCTTGCGATAGTTCATCACGTTGCCGTTGTAGGCGACCGGAATATCGATCCACCTGTTGCCGCTCTTGCCGTAAGCGATCGCCGACGGCACCCAGCCATCGTATTTCTTGCCCAGATAGTCGGCGACGTCGGTGACGTCGACGCATTTTTCCGGGAACAGATGCGGCAGCGAATAGAGGCCCCAGAACAGGTCAGGGCCCGAGCCTGTGGCCGCCGCGACCGATGCCTTGGGCTGAACGTCGTCCAGCGATTCGTTGATGACGGTGACCTTGACGCCGGTCGCCTTGGTGAAGTTGGCGACAAGCTCGGTGAAGGCGTCTTCCTCCGCCTGGATGAAGCGCTTCCAGCGCAGCAGCGTGAGCTGGGCGCCCTTTTCGGGCTTCCATTGCGCGCTCTGCGCCCAGGCGCGCGCCCACTCGGTCAACCCCGATGCGCCGACGAGCCCGGCCGCCGCCAGGCTGCCGGCACCTTCGAGCAGAAGACGGCGTGTCAGTTTCGACATGGCATTTCCCTCTGGAGGAAAATCGCGCCCGTTCGCGGGCGCTCGTCGTGTGGTTAGCGAAGGGCGGCGCTTTCGCGCCGCCCCACAGCCGGTCTCAGCGATAGATGCGCTTCAACTGCCGCTCCGCGATCGCGATCGCGCCCTTGGCATCTTCGCGGCCGGTGCAGTAGTTCGCGAACATGTCGACCACGAGGAAGTCGGCGATCGCGGTCGCGGCCTTTTCCCCCGGCGTGCCGATTCCGGACGCCGGCAGCGCGCGCTCGCTGGCGTGGCTGAACACTTCGTTCTTGGGATCGGCCTTCCACACCGGAGAGGAGTCGTAGCTCTTGAGCGTGTGGGTGAGATACCCGCGCGCGCCCGAGAGCCACTTGTCGAAGTTTTCCTTCTCCAGCATGAAGCTGATGAAGGCCTTCGCGGCGTTCGGATACTTGGTGAACTTGAAGGCGAGGATCGGCACGCAAAGCTGGAGCTCGGTCGGCTTGCCGACCGGGCCGACCGGCCACAAGGCGTGATAGGTGTCCTCGGCGAGGTCCTTCTTGGTGGCGTCGTCCTTGGCGGCAACGTAGATCGAGATGCCGTTCGCAGTACAGTGCAGTTCGCCGGCCAGATAGGCCTTGTTGTTCGACGAATCGTTCCACGACGCGACGCCGGGAATGAACGTGTCGGAGAGGGCCTTGCAGTACTCGAGCGCCTTCACGGTCTCGGGCGAGTTGATGATGACCTTGTTGTCCTTGTCGACCGTGTAGGCGCCGTGGCCCCACAAGATCCAGTGCAGCCAGGCATTGGCGTCGCCGGACGCATGGCCGAGCGGGAAGCCGGCCGGCGTATTGTTGGCTTTCAGCTTCTTGCAGAGCTCGAGGAAGCCGGGGAAGTCCTTCGGGAATTCCTTGAAGCCCGCCTTCTCCAGCGAGGACTTGCGGTAGGTCATGTAACCGCCAATCGTCGCCACCGGGATGCCGAGCCACTTGTTGCCCTGCTTGCAGGTCGCGGCCGCCGCGTCGGTCCAGCCGCCGTACTTCTTGCCGAGATAGTCGGCGACGTCGTTGAGCTCGATCACCTTGGTGGGGAACAGCTGCGGCAGCGTGTGCAGGCCCCATGCGAGATCCATGCCCGAGCCGGTATTGGCGGCGACCGAGGCCTTCGGCTGCACGTCCTCGAACGACTCGCTGAACACGTTCATGTCGGTGCCGGTCGCCGCCTTGAACGCCGCGACCATCTCGTTGAATGCCTTGTCCTCGGCCTCGACGAAGCGCTTCCAGCGCATCACGGTCAGTTTGGCACCCTTCTCGGCCTTCCACGGCGCCGCCTGCGCCCAGGCATTGGCGAAGTCGAGCAAGGCCGGCCCGGTGAGCGCACCGGTGGTCGCAAGTGCGGTGCCGCCCTGAAGCATGGAGCGGCGGGTAAAGTCAGTCATCGTCATTCTCCCGTTGGGTCTGGTTTTTACGTGTTGAGTCGCTTGCCCGTCTGCTCATCGAACAGGTGCACGAGGCTCGGATCGGGCTTGAGCCGCACCTTGTCGCCGGGTTCGAACTTGTGGCGCTCGCGGAACACCGCGACGATCTCCTCGCCGCCGAGCTTGGCGAACACCTGTGTTTCCGAGCCGGTCGGCTCGACCACCACGATCTCGGCGTCGGCGCCGTCGTCCGCGATGGTGAAATGCTCCGGCCGGATGCCGTAGACCGCCGGCCGGCCGTCGGAGTTGGCGGGCGCGCTGCCGAGCGGCAGCTTCACGCCGTTCGGCCCCTCGAATCCGGCCGCGCCATTCTGTTTCACCTTGCCGTGCAGGAAATTCATCGCCGGCGAGCCGATGAAGCCGGCGACGAACTGGTTGTCGGGCTTGTCGTAAAGTTCGAGCGGCGTGCCGATCTGCTCGACGATGCCGTCATGCATCACCACGATCTTGTCGGCCATGGTCATGGCCTCGATCTGGTCGTGGGTGACGTAGACCGTCGTGGTCCTCAGCCGCTGATGCAACTCCTTGATCTCGGTGCGCATCGCGACGCGCAGCTTCGCATCGAGGTTCGACAACGGCTCGTCGAACAGGAAGACCTGCGGATCGCGCACGATCGCGCGCCCCATCGCGACGCGCTGGCGCTGTCCGCCGGAGAGCTGGCGCGGAAAGCGCTCGAGCAAAGGCTTCAGCCCGAGGATCGCGGCCGCGCGGTCCACGCGCTCGTCGATCTCGGATTTCGGGGCGCCGCGCAGGCGCAGCGAGAACCCCATGTTCGCCGCAACGGTCATGTGCGGATAGAGCGCGTAGTTCTGGAACACCATCGCGATGTCGCGCTCTTTCGGCGGCACGTTGTTGACAACGCGATCGCCGATGCTGATCTCGCCGCCGGTGATGTTTTCCAGACCCGCGATCATGCGCAGCAAGGTGGACTTGCCGCAGCCGGAAGGGCCGACCAGGACGACGAACGCTCCGTCGTCGATCGAGATGTTGACGCCATGGATGACTTGCGTGGAACCGAACGCCTTTTTGACGTCGCGGATGGCGACCGACGCCATACTCTATCCTCCCAACGCTCCCCGAGCCCCTAGAATGTTAGTGTTATGAGGCGCGGGAGTAATCGGCCGTGGGCGGCCGTAAGTCAATGCTAGCGCGATTGCCGCGACCGGGAAAATTATCCTTACGGCGAAGCGGGGAACGTTCTCTCGCCGCGCGGTATTTCGCGCTTGACGCATGCGCTCGGGACAAGGAACTCTGCGATCCCGCCTGAGAAGCCGCGTGCGCGGCTGACACGTGTATTCAAGGAGAGCTGCCATGGCCGGCGAGAAAGCCGACGTCGTGATGTTTGGCCCGAAGCCGATCATCGAGGAAAGCCTGTCGAAGGCGCCCGGCCTGCAGCTGCACCGCGCTTTTGCGGCACCGGACCACGAGGCTTTCATCGCCAAGATCGCCCCGAACGTACGGGCCATCGCGGCGGTCGCCGGCCACGGACCGGTCGATTCGAAGATCATGTCGCGTTTTCCCAAGCTCGAGATCGTGTCGAGCTTCGGCGTCGGCTACGACCATATCGACGCGAAGTGGGCCGGCGAGCACGGCATCGTCGTCACCAACACGCCCGACGTGCTCAACGAAGAGGTCGCCGACACCGCACTCGGTCTGCTCCTCTGCACAGTGCGCCATCTGCCTCAGGCCGAGCGCTATCTGCGACAGGGCAACTGGCCCAAGCATGGCGATTACCAGCTCACGCCGTCGATGCGCGACCGCACCGCCGGCATCGTCGGCATGGGCCGCATCGGCAAGGCGATCGCGCGCCGCCTCGACGCCATGAAGGTGCCGGTGGTCTATCACACGCGGCGGCCCGCCTCCGGCGTCGCCTACAAGCACTATCCGAACCTCGTCGAGATGGCGCGCGACGTCGACGTCATCATCGTGATCACGCCGGGCGGCGCCGCGACGAAGAATCTGGTCAATGCCGAGGTGCTGAAGGCGCTCGGGCCTCAAGGGATATTGATCAACGTCGCGCGCGGGTCCGTGGTCGACGAAGACGCGTTGATCAAGGCACTCAAGGACAAGACCATCCTCTCCGCCGGCCTCGACGTGTTTGCGAACGAGCCGAAGGTGCCGCAAGAGCTGATCGACATGGACCATGTGGTGCTGCTGCCGCATGTCGGCTCCGCCTCGCACGCGACACGACGCGCCATGGACGAGCTCGTCGCCAACAACATCATCTCGTGGTTTTCCGGCAAGGGAGCCATCACGCCGGTTCCCGAGACGCCGCCGAAGAAATGATCCTCAGCAACGTGGTACGATCCGCTCGTCCGCGCGAAAGCCGGGACCCAGTTCCTTGCCAAAGCACTGGATGCCCGCTTTCGCGGGCATGAGCGGAGA
>JAXDNZ010000634.1:0-6418 GCA_034669185.1 Hyphomicrobiales bacterium | reverse complement strand
AGCGGCGGCGCTGCCGCGAATTATCAGGTCACGCGCGAGCTTGCGCCGATCTCGCTGATCGCGGCGCCGCCCTACATCGTCGTGGTCAATCCATCGGTGCCGGTGCGCAACACGTCGGAACTGATCGCCTATGCCAAGGCCAATCCGGGCAAGCTCACCTTCGGCTCCTCGGGCGTGGGCTCGGCCTCGCATCTCTCGGGCGCGCTGTTCCTGCAGATGGCGGGCGTCGAGATGCTGCACGTGCCATATCGCGGCACCGGGCCCGCGGTCACCGACCTGCTCGGCGGTCGCATCGACGTGATGTTCTCGCCCGCGCCGGTGGTGACGCCGCACATCGCGGCCGGCACGTTGCGCGCGATCGGAATGACCGGCGCGGCGCGCTCGGCATTGTTTCCGGATTTTCCGACCGTCGCCGAGAGCGGACTTCCCGGCTACCAGTCGCTCGGCTGGTTCGGGCTGTTCGCGCCGGCCGGCACGCCGCGTGACATCGTCGCCAGGATCAGCGCTGATGTCGGCCGCATCCTCGTGCTGCCGGACGCGAAGCAACGTCTCGCCGAGCAGGGCGCGGAGCCCGCGCCGAACGCGCCCGATGTATTCACCGCGTTCGTCAACGCCGATCTCGCCAAGTGGCTCGATCTCGCGCGCAAGGCGGGCATCAAGCTGAACTGAGAACATATTCCGCTCATGCCCGCGAACGCGGGCATCCAGTTCTTGGCCAAGTGCTGGGTCCCCGCTTTCGCGGGGACGAGCGGAAAGACCTATTCGAAATACCGCTCCAGAATCTGCCGATAGATCGCCGTCAGCGCCACGAGATCGGCGGTTGCGACATGCTCGTCGGTCTTGTGCATCTCTCGGCTCAACAGACCGAACTCGATCACCGGGCAATAGTCCTTGATGAAGCGTGCGTCCGAGGTACCGCCGGTGGTCGATAGCTTGGGCGTGATGCCGGTGACTTCGGCGATCGCCTTGCTGACGAGATCGACGAACCGCCCCGGCGCGGTCAGGAACACATCCGCATTCGACGGTTCCCAGTCGATGCTCCAGCGGACGGAATTGCCCGCCGCCTTGGCGACGCGCCGTTCGACTTCCGCCCGCAGCTCTTCGCGCGTGCGCGTGTCGTTGAAGCGGATGTTGAAGCGCGCGCGCGCCTGCGCCGGAATGAGATTGACGGTTTTGTTGCCGATATCAATCGAGGTGAATTCGAGGTTCGACGGACCGAAATGATCCGTGCCGCGATCGAGCGGCTCGGCGTTGAGCGCGCCCATGATCGTGACGATGCCGCGCACCGGATTGTCGGCCAGCTCCGGATAGGCGACGTGGCCCTGCGTGCCGGTGACGACCAGCGTGCCGTTCTGCGAGCCGCGCCGGCCGACTTTGATCATGTCGCCGAGCTTTTCCGGATTGGTCGGCTCGCCGAGAATGCAGTGATCGAATGTTTCGCCCTGCGCCACCACGCGCTCCAGCAGCTTCACGGTGCCGTTGACTGCGATGCCTTCCTCGTCGCCCGTGATCAGGAACGAGATCGAGCCGTTCGGCGTGCCGCCGTCGCGCTGCGCAAGATAGTCGAGCACCGCCGCGATCTTGCAGGCGATCGCGCCCTTCATGTCGACCGCGCCGCGCCCGAAGAGCACGCCGTTGTCGATCTCGGCGCCGAACGGCGGGCGCGTCCACTTCGCCTCGTCGCCGGGCGGCACCACGTCGGTGTGGCCGGCGAACATCAGGTGCGGTGCCGCCGTGCCGATGCGCGCGTAAAGATTTTCGACCGGGTCGGTGCCGGTTTCCTCGCAGGTGACGCGCATGATCGTGAAGCCGGCAGGCTTCAGCACGCTCTCGATCACGGTGAGCGCGCCACCTTCCGCCGGCGTCACCGAGGGGCAGCGCAGCAAGTCTCGCGCGAGAGCGACGGGATCGGCCTGGGTCATCAGAACGCTTTCTCAAGGCCGGCTTGCTTGAGCACGTCATTCGCCGTGTGACGGGACTTCGTCGTGCGCGGCACCGTGACGTGTCGTCCACTCACCGGGCTGTACCAGATCATCTCGTGAGCACCTTTGCCCTTGCGGACGAGATGGCAGCCGTTCGCGCGAAGCATTGCAACGAGCTCGCGATAGAATTCCGCCATCAAACGCCGGCGAGATCGAGGTGCTGTTCGGCCTTGAATGTGACGGAGAGCTTGTCGCCGCCATGTCCGGAAACTTCCAACAGCTCCGGCAAGACGAGTTGCACTTCGTTGATCATGGCCGGCCAGGTTTCGGCTTCGACCACAAGACCAGGAACGTCATCGCTGGTCGCAAGCCAGACACTGGCCTCTGTGTCCCATCGTGCCTGAATGGTGATGTCGCGGTTCATGCGCGAAAGATCGGTCTCTTCGGCTGGCAGGTCAATCCCGCAGCAGCTCGTTGATGCTGGTCTTCGAACGCGTCTGCGCGTCCACGCGCTTCACGATCACCGCACAGTAGAGGCTCGGGCCGGGTGCCCCGTTCTTGAGCGGCTTGCCGGGCAACGAGCCGGGCACGACCACCGAATAGGGCGGCACTTCGCCCATGAAGATATCGCCGGTCTCGCGATCGACCACCTTGGTCGAGGCGCCAATGAACACGCCCATCGAGAGCACCGACCCCTCGCGCAGCACCACGCCCTCGGCGACTTCCGAACGCGCGCCGACGAAGCAGTTGTCCTCGATGATCACGGGCCCGGCCTGCAGCGGCTCGAGCACGCCGCCGATGCCGGCGCCGCCCGAGATATGCACGTTCTTGCCGATCTGCGCGCAGGAGCCGACCGTCGCCCACGTGTCCACCATGGTGCCGCTATCGACGTAGGCGCCGAGATTGACGAACGACGGCATCAGCACGACGTTCGGCGCAATGTAGGCCGAGCGGCGCACGATTGCGCCCGGCACGGCGCGGAAGCCCGCGGCGCGGAAGCGATTCTCGCCCCAGCCGTCGAACTTCGACGGCACCTTGTCCCACCATGACGCGCCGCCCGGACCGCCCGGGATCGGGCTCATGTCGTTCAGGCGAAACGAGAGCAGCACCGCCTTCTTGAGCCACTGGTTGACCTGCCACTTGCCGTTCTGCTTCTCGGCGACGCGCACTTCGCCCTTGTCGAGCAGCTCGAGCGCGCTCTCGACCGCGTCGCGCACCGCGCCCTTGGTCGATGCGCTGACCTCGTTGCGCGCCTCGAAGGCGGCGTCGATGGTCTTCTCGAGATTCTTGGTGAGGTCCGACATAGAGGCAAATCCCGATGCAAAAAGGCCCCGGTTTGTCGGGGCCTGCCGCTGCGATGTCAAGGCCGCGTGGCGGCGTTACGGGCGCGCAATGCCCTGCAGAAAGCCCGCAAGATCGTCGGTGACGTGATCGACATGCGCGGCGTCGCGGCCTTCCATCTCCCAGGCCTCGCGAAAGACTTCGCGCGTCTTCGCCGGCACGACCAGCACGGTGGTCATGCCGAGCGCGTGCGGCACGGCGAGATTGCGCGCCAGGTCCTCGAACATCGCGGCACGCGCCGGATCGACGCCGTGCAGTTTCAGAAATTTGTCGTAGGTCTGCGGCAGCGGCTTCGGCTCGAGATCGGCCGCGATGATGTCGAACACGTCCTCGAATTTTTCGTGGATTTCGAGCCGCCGCATCACCGCATCGGCATGCTTTCGCGTGCCGTTGGTGAGGATGAGCTTGCGGCCGGGAAGCTGTTCGATCGCGGCGCGGAGCACGGGGTTGGGTTCGAGCGGCGAGTGATCGATCTTGTGCACATAAGCGAGATAGTCGTCCGGGTTCATCCCGTGCTCGGTCATCATGCCGCGCATCGAGGTGCCGTAGCGTTTGTAATAGTCCTTCTGGACCCGGAACGCCTCGTCGTGGCTCACTTTGAGGAAATCCGCGATGTAGCTGCGGATGCGCTCATCGACCTGCTGCCACAGGTTCAGGTGGTGCGGGTAAAGCGTGTTGTCGAGATCGAACACCCAGGTTTCGATGCGGGCGAAATCACGCGGTGCGGGGCGGGCTTGTGCGGGCGCGGTCATGGCGCGGGTTTGTACTGATGACTCACTCCGTTGTCATGCCCCGCTCTTCTGCCTCTCCCCGTGAAACGGGAGAGGGTAAGAAAGATCATTCCCGGAAGCGCACCGTCGCGCCCTGCTTGCCGGCGATCTCGATCGCCACAAAGCCGGCCGAGGCGAGGCCCTGCGCCAGGCAATTGCCCTGCTCTCCAATCTCGAAGCGGACCTCGCGCGTACACAGCTGCGTGCCACCGCCCCAGGCAAGCGGCTTGTCGCCGCGCCGGATCACGTTGCCATCCTTGTCCACCGCCTCGGCGAAGCTGAACAGCCGCGCGGGCTTCGCCGGCAGTTCCGGCTTGACGCATTTGCCCGGATCGACGCGGTACCATCCGCGTGTCGTGATCGCGCCCTTCTCCTCGATGCCGAGCGCGGCCATCACGGCGTGCGCGGTCTCGTTGCACCAGGAGAATCCGAGGCCGTCGGCGGCCTTCACGGCATCGAGCAGCACCTGAAAGAAATTCCCATCCTCGGCGGCGTTGGCCGGAAGCCGGCGATCCTTCAGAAATTGGTCGAGCGCCGCGGAGGTCTTCTTGCCTTCCAGGCCGTCGATCGGATTGGCCTCGTAGCCGGCGATCACCAGCAGGCGCTGGATGCCGGCGAGCCGCGCCTGTTGCGGCTCATAGTCGGCCTCTTCGCCCAGATAGGCGGTGAGCCCCCGCTCGGTCTCCGACGGCTTGATGGCGGAGAAGCGCACGAGTCGCTGCCCGGATCGTGCGTGGCAGGATTGTGCTCCCGCAATGACGAAATTGCCGTCGGCGATGCAGAAGTCGGCATGCCCGGCCTGCGGCAGCGGCGGCGCCCCATAGACCGATGCCGCGCGCGCATGGACATAGGCTTTCTCCGCCTGCAGCGCGCCCTGCAACACAGTGCGGCATTGCCCCGGATCGACGCGGAACCAGCCGCGCGTCGCCGCCGCGTCTTTCTCTTCAAGCCCGAGCGCGAGGTCGAGCACGTAACTCGTCTTGTTGCAGAATTGCAGGTCGGCCTGGGCCGGGGAGGCGACAGCGGATATCCCCGCCACGACCACGAGCGCGTATCGGCGGCCCGCCATGTATGTATCCCCGCCCGGCGAAACGAATCGCCTTCGCCTATCGATGAATCGGATCGGCGGCGGCGGCAAGGCGGTTTCCATCGCGCGGCCGGGTGCATAAGCTTCGTCCGGCCGGCCGCAGAGCCGGAGGCGGCGAGGACCGTAGGCATGCCGACACCGATGCTGTTCGAGCCGATCACGCTGCGTGACGTGACGCTGAAGAACCGCGTCGTGGTGGCGCCGATGCACCAGTATTCGGCGATCAAGGGCTTTGCGACCGACTGGCACCTGATGAATGCCGGGCGCTATGCGGCGGGCGGCGCCAGCCTTGTCATCATGGAGTCGACCAAGGTCGAGCGGCGCGGCTGCGGCACCGTGGGCGATCTCGGCCTGTGGGACGATGCCTTCATTCCCGGCTTGAAGCGCTGCGTCGACTTCATCCGCCAGCACAATGCGGTGCCGGGCATCCAGCTCGGCCACTCGGGCCGCAAGGCGCGCCGCTTCCGCCCATGGGAGGGTGGCGGACCGCTGAAACCTGCGCCGGAAATCGACGACTGGGACGACTGGGAGCTCGTGTCGTCGAGCGCGATCAATTCACCCGACACCGATCCGACGCCGCGTATGCTGACGCGCGCGGAAATTCCGCAGGTGATCGAACGCTGGGGCCAGGCGGCACGGCGGGCGCACCAAGCGGGGTTCGACGTCCTCGATATCCACGGCGCGCACGGCTACCTGATCCACCAATTCCTCTCCCCGTTCTCGAACGTGCGCAACGACGAATACGGCGGCAGCGAACTCAACCGCATGCGCTTCGCGATCGAGGTGGTGGAAAGCGTGCGCGCGCATTGGCCGGCCGGCAAACCGCTGTTTCTGCGCCTGTCGGTGCAGGACGATGCCGGCTGGGGGCCGGACCAGAGCGTGGCGCTGGCGAAGATCGTCAAGCCAAAGGGCGTCGACGTGATCGACTGCTCGTCAGGCGGCATGCGCGGCTCGCCGGTGGTGAGCGCCGGCCCGGTGACCTACGGCTACCAGGTCCCCTATGCGGAGCGTCTGCGCCGCGACGCCGGCATCATGAGCATGGCGGTCGGGCTGATCGTGCATTGCGATCAGGCCGAGCAGATCTTGCAGGAAGGCCGCGCCGACCTGATCGCACTCGCGCGCGAGTTGCTCTACAATCCGAACTGGCCGATGGATGCCGCGCAGAAGATGGGCATCGACAAGACTTTCGCTTCGGTGCCCTCGCCGCAGGCCTATTGGCTCGCCAAGCGCGCGCAGCAGGTCAAGACCTTGCAGCCCTCGACCTACATGAAGGGCATGAAGGCGGGCTAACCTTGCTC
>JAXDNZ010000633.1:0-5589 GCA_034669185.1 Hyphomicrobiales bacterium | reverse complement strand
CCCGCACCTGACCTTACCCTTACCTTGTTATGCTCTGACCTCTGCCGGTTTCCAGATGCTGATCTTGCGGGTCTCCGGCATCACGATCACGGCGATCACGAAGCATACCGCCGGAACCAAGATCGGGTAGAGCAGCGCGTAGCCGATGCTGCCGGTGGCCGCGAAAGCCGCCGAGGTGATGAACGGCACGAGCCCGCCACCCCAGCCGTTGCCGATGTGATACGGCACCGACACCGACGTATAACGGATCCTGCCGGGGAAGAATTCCGCCAGGAACGCGCCGACCGGTCCGTAGACCATCCCGACATAATTCACGAGGATGAAGATGATGAAGATCGCGATCGGATAGTTGATATTGCCCGGCTGCGTCACCGTTCCCAACCAGACATACAGCGGATAGTAGGTGAGCGACGCGAGCAACATGCCGCCGAGGATCACCGGCTTGCGGCCGATCTTGTCGGACAGCCAGCCATATAAGATCAAGCTCGGCGTGGCGAGGAGCAGCGCGGCCCCCACGATGTAGGCCGAGGTCAGCGGGTCCACCTTGGAAACCTGCTGCAGGAAGTACAGTGCCCAGAATTGACCTGAGTACCAGACCACACCTTGCCCGATCAGCACGACGGTGGCGATCAGGACGTATTTGATATTCGAGCGCCCGAAGGCTTCCTTCCAGGGGTTCTTGGTCATCTGCCCCTTGGCCTTGATCTCCTCGAAGATCGGCGTCTCCTGGAGTTGGAGCCGGATCCAGATTGCGATCGCTACCAGCAGGAAAGACACCAGGAACGGAACGCGCCACGCCCATGCGTTGAACACGTCGTTGCCAAAATACGTACGCGTACCGATGATCACCGCCAGGGACACCACGATGCCAAGCGTCGGCGAGGTCTGCAGCCAGCCGGTGTAGTAGCCGCGGCGCTCGTCGGAGACATGCTCGGCGACGTAGGTGATGGCGCCGCCGTATTCGCCGCCCAGGCACAGGCCCTGGATCATGCGCAATCCGAACAACAGGAAGGCAGCCGCGACGCCGATCTGATCGAATGTAGGAATCAGACCGATGAAACCGGTGCCGATGCCCATGCCGGTGAGTGTTACAAGGAAGGTGTACTTGCGGCCCACGCGGTCGCCCATCCATCCGAACAGGAAGGCTCCCAATGGACGAATCAGGAAGCCGGCGGTGAACAGCGCGACCGTGCTCAGAAACGCCGCGACCGGATGGGCCTGCGAGAAGAACTTGACCGCCAGAACGGCAGCCAAGCTGCCGAAGATATAGAAGTCATACCATTCGATGACGTTTCCGACGGCGGCGGCGACGATCACACGCCGGAAGTCCTTGGGTACTTGCGGACCAGCCATATTTTCCTCCTCCCGATGTCAAGGTTCTGTCGTGCCGCCGCATGTGGCATGCGGCCCGAACGTGGCGTCGAGATCGAAGAACACGGTGTCGAGCGAGCAGGCGCAGATGACGAAGTTATCGTCCTTCGTCATGCCGTGCGCATGAATGGATATCGCTGACATGGTGGTGGCGTTTTTCCCCGGTCGCGACGAAGCGCGCGGGACGGCGCTGCCCCCAACAGACATAAACCGCCCCGCAAAATGCTATTCTTGCGGCCCGATTATCGTCTGCGCCCTTGTGGTCTTAAGACTAAAGTCGAAGAAGCGTTTAAATATCTGATTTTAATGCAAGAACGCGGTCGTGGCGAAGCCATGCGCGGCGCCGCGTCGCACCGATCAGGATACAACACCTCGTCGTTCTGCCGCGCGCCCCGCTTGACTCAAACTGCTCCTGCGCGGCGATCCGTCCGTCCGTCATGCGTGTGGTCGCAGATGCTGCGCCGGCGCGCTCCGGCGACAACCGATTAATGTTACCGATTGATTTCGTTCGCGCATTAACCGCCTGACACCGCGCTTTTCGCTAAAGCTTGTGGCGAAAGATACTGCATCAGGCGATCCATGCGTCTTGCCCGCCTCGGCATCTGCACCGGAATGCTCGCGCTCTCGTTGAGCGGCGCGGCATTGGCCGACGGCGGCCCTGTGATCGTCGTACCGGGGCGGCCCGGCGTGCCGGTGATGATCGACGGCGTCGATGCAAGCGGCGCGGTCATCTACGGCGACTGGGGCCTCGCGCGTCCCGGCCACGGCCAGATCGTGATCGAAGGGCCGGTGTCGTACGTCGGAGCGTGGAGCACGGGCGGCTACTATCCCTCAGCCGGGCATGCGCCGCGCTACGGGCGGCTCGAGATCGAACCGCCGGCTCAGCGTCGTGCGCGTCCTTCGGCGGGCTACACCCGCTCGTGGTCGACCGAGTCCGACACCACGCGTCCGGTCACCGAATATCCGCCGTTCAACCCGCCACCCGTGATCCTGGCGCCGCGACAGCAGAAAAGGCACGCGCCAGCCGGTCACCATTGAGGTTTTGCAGATCCGCCCGGCGACAGGCGGTGCTGAGTGCGGGCGCGAGCCCCAATCGAAGGCCTCCTTCGCCGAGGAGCCAGTAACAGGGAGCGTAAAAAATGCTTGGACGTCCCGTCCTGATGTCGGTCGCCGCTGCGGCGATCGGAAGCGTGCTGTCCGTCGCCGATGCGTCGGCGGGATGCTTTAGCTGCGGTTGCTCAGCACCCGTGGTCTACAGCTACACCTATGCGTCGCCGTGCGCGACGTATGCCTTGCCGCCGATGTACGTCGTCAATCAGGGTCCGGCCTACACGCTGCCGGTCCCGATCGCCGCCGAGCCGACGCCGGTCTATCCCTATATCGGCGCGCGCCACTACGGCGCGACCGTGTACGGTGAAGAAGCGGATGAGGCCGATGTCTATCCGCGCGCCTATCGCCATCATCATCGCCACCACGGGTACGGTCTCTACCGCAGCCATCGCCATCACGGCCGGCCGCACTTCGGCATGCGCCACCTCTATGGCGAGCGCCATCGTCATCGTTTCCACATGCCGCATGCGCGCATGCACATGCAGCACAAAATGCGCATGCACATGCACCGCGGACCGATGCCGGGCGTCGTGCATCCGCAGCGCAAGCACTACTGATCGCGCTTTCGATCATCGCCAGACATGCGGCGCGGCGGGCGAAAAGCCCGCCGCGTTCGTTTTCAGGACGCGCCTGTGAGGATATAAAGACGCCGGTCCGATCCGTTGTGCGATCGTGCGCGTGACCAAGGAGGATCCCATGTCTGCGCAAGCCCGCAAGGTCGTGCATGCCGACATCAAGCCCGAGAACAGGCCGGAGCTCGCCTCTCGCTATCTCGACGTTCCGAACATGCCGTGGGAGGCAACCAAATTCCCCGGCATCCAGATCAAGGTGCTGTATTCCGACGACAGCGGCATCACTACGGCGCTGTTCAAGCTCGCGCCCGGCGCGGTCGTACCGCTGCATGAGCACACCGCGCTGGAGCAGACCTATGTGATCGAGGGCACGATCGAGGATCACGAGGGGGTCAGCGGACCGGGTCAGTTCGTCTGGCGGCCGGCCGGCAATCAGCATGAAGCGGTGTCGCCGAACGGCGCCGTCATCTTGGGCTTCTTCCTCAAGCCCAACCGCTTTGCCTATGGGGAGAAGTTCTTCACCGAAGAGAGGTAGAGCGAGCGTGGGCTCTTCGTGTGACCGACCACGAGCGAGGTCGCTTCAGGCCGACGTCGTCAGCCTGCTCGCCGCCACATAAAGCGCGACCGCGGCGGCGTTCGACACGTTGAGGCTCTTGATCGCGCCGGGCAGGTCGAGCCGCGCGCGGATATCGCAGGTCGCCCGCGTGAGCGCCCGCAGGCCCTTGCCCTCGGCGCCGAGCACGAGCGCGAGCGGCAGGCGCAGCGCGCTCGCGGCCAGATCGGTCTCGCCCTCGCTGTCGAGCCCGACGGCGAGGAAGCCGCGCTCCTTCAGTTCGGTGAGCGCGCGCGCGAGATTTCCCACCGTGACGATCGGCACGTGCTCGAGCGCGCCGGAGGCCGATTTCGCCAGCACGCCCGTCGCCTCGGGTGAATGCCGCGCGGTGGTGATCGCCGCGCGCACGCCGAAGGCCGCGGCCGAGCGCAGGATGGCACCGACATTGTGCGGATCGGTGATCTGGTCGAGCACCAGCACGATGCCTTCCGCCGCGAGGTCGTCGAGATCGGGCGAGGGCAGGGGATCGGCTTCGACCAGCAGCCCCTGATGCACCGCATCCGGACCGAGCCGCGCATCGATCACATCAGGCTTCACGATGTCGGGCGTCACCGTGAGAACGAGGCCTTGCTCCGAAAGACGGTGCGCGCCGTTCTCGGTCGCGGTGATTTTTCGGATACGGCGCGCCGGATTGGCGAGCGCCGCGACCACCGGATGCCAGCCGTAGAGGATCGCGACGCCGTCCTCGAAGGTCGGTTTCGGCGGTTTCGGCTTGGGCGCGAAACGGCTCTTGTCGCGCGGGTCGCTGGCTTCGCGCACGCGCTTGGGTGCGCCTGGACGTGCCGGCGCACCGCCGGCGTTGCCGCGTTTTGGATCCCAGTTTCGATGGCGCATCGCCGTTCCTCTCACGCCGCTGCGCGCGTGGCAATTTGACTCAAGAACGCTTCCGCTGCGTGAACTTGGCCATCATGCGGTGCGGCTCGTCGCCCGCATAGGCTTGCGTGAAGCTTTCGATGCCGCGGCTAACCGCTTGGCTAAGGGCCAGATCTTCCCATTGGCGGATGAGCTGCTTCTGCAGCCGCACCGCCTCCGGTCCGTTCGCCAGCAGAGAGACCAGCCGCGCCTCGACGGCGGCGTGGAGATCAGCCGGCGCGACCACCTGCTCGACCAGGCGCCACGCGAGCGCCGTCGCGGCGTCGATATTCTCGCCGAACAATAGCAGCTCGCGCGTGCGGCCCCAGCCGATCAGGCCGGGGAGCAGCGCTGCCTCCACCACCGAGGGGATGCCGACCTTCACCTCCGGCATCCCGAAGACGGCGTTGGCCGAGGCGATGCGCAGGTCGCACGCGGCCGCGACCTCGAGCCCGGCGCCGAGCGCGTAGCCGTTGATGCGCGCGATCACCGGCACGGGGAGCGCGCGCAGGCAATCGCAGGTGCGATGCACCAGCGTGATGAAAGCTTGCGCATGGGCCGCATCGAGCGTCGCCATCTCGAAGATATCCGCGCCGCCGATGAAGGCCTTGTCGCCGGCGCCGGTCAGCACCACGGCGCGCAGGTCCTCGCGGCGGCCGAGTGGTTCCACGGTCTCGATGAACGCCGTCATGTTGGCGACGTTCAACGTGTTGAGCTTGGCGCTGTTCTGAACGGTCAGATACGCGATCGCGCCGTTTTCGCGTTGCTCGAAGCGCAGGGCGATCGTGCCGGTCATGGGCAGTCCTGGTAAGATGGGTTGACACCCGGATGGGGCCTCACCATAACACCGGCCCGCGGGAATCCCGCTGAACATGCGCGGGTTCTTGCAATTTGCCTCGAAATTCCATGAGGTTGGCGAGCGGGGGAATGTCCCGAGCGGCAAAGGGGGCGGACTGTAAATCCGCTGGCTATGCCTTCGTAGGTTCGAGTCCTACTTCCCCCACCACGGGTCCGGCAGAACGCCGCCAAAAGCGGGCGCGGGTGTAGCTCAATGGTAGAGCAACAGCCTTC
>JAXDNZ010000632.1:0-4805 GCA_034669185.1 Hyphomicrobiales bacterium | reverse complement strand
AGCGTCGACAGGTAAGCCACGAAGATAACCGTGCCGATCGCGCCGGTGAAGTTCTCCGTGATGATCGCGACCGCGAGCGCCCAGTGGTTCACGCCGACGAGCGCGAGCCAGCAGAACACCAGGTTGGACGCCGCCTGCAGCAGACAGCCGATCCAGAGGCAGGTCGTCATCGGCAATGCGCGCGCGATCGCGCCGCCCGCAAACCCGCCGATCAATGTGGCGGCAAGGCCGACGCCCTTCACGATCGCCGCGTAATCATTGCGCGTGAAACCGAGATCGATGACGAACGGCGCCGTCATCGTGCCGGCGAACGCATCGCAGAACTTGTAGAAGATGACGAACAGCAGCACGACGATCGCCATGTCGCGAGCGAGGAACTCCGAGAAGGCGCCGACTGCGGCCTTGACGACGCGCGCGAGCGGATTGTCGCTCGCCTGCGCGGCATGCTGCGCCTCGGCGGCGGCCGATTTCTCCGGCTCTGTCGCGATCAGTGTCGTGGCGATGCCGATCAGGACGAGCGCGGCCATCGCCAGGTAGCCGGCGGTCCAGGCGGCGCCCTTGGCGAAGCCCAGCCCCTCGAATCCGCTGACGAGAAACAGCGCACCCGCCGTCGACGCCAGCATGCCGATCCGATAGGCGGCGACGTATGACGCCATGCCGGCGGCCTGTTCGCTCGGCCGCAGCGTCTCGACGCGGAACGCGTCGATCACGATGTCCTGCGTGGCCGATGCGGCCGCGACCAGGATCGCGCCGAACGCGACGAGCAGCGGCGCGCTGACGGGATCGGTGAACCCGAGGAACACGGTTGCGCCGATCAGCAGCAGCTGCGCGAAGACGAGCCAGCCGCGCCGCCGGCCGAGCAGGCGCGACAGGACCGGCGCGTCGAGCGCGTCCACCACCGGCGCCCACAGGAACTTGATCGTGTACGGGGTGCCGACGAGCGCGAACAGGCCGATGATGCCAAGGTCGACGCCGGCCTCGCGCATCCACACCAGCAGCGTCGAGCCGGAGAGGGCGAGCGGCAGCCCCGACGAGAAGCCGAGGAACGTAACGATGAGAACGCGCGGGCGCAGATAAACCGCGAGTGCTTCGGCGAACCGGCCCTTCTCTCGCGCTGTCTCCGGCACGGCGGTCATGTCAAAGGCTCGTCCGTTCACCCGCAGGTAATTCGAAACGCCGATGCTGAAACGCCACTTGGTCGAAATGTGCGTGCCGTCTAGTGGCTCACGGTCTGCGCCGGCGCCGCGGCACGCAACGTATACATGGTGCGAGGCTGCGACAGCGACCATTCGAGTTCGCCGATCTCGGTCTTCTGCGTGCCGTATGCCGTCACTTCGACCTGATAGATCGCGTAAGTTCCGCGCGCGACCGCGACGTTCTTCTCGAAATGGACGGTGCGCGCCCGCACCTGCGGCTTGGTGGCATAGAGGCAGGCGACATGCCCGAGCCGCGCGTTGATGTCGGAGACGACGCGCAGCGGATTGGCGCCGCGGTCCGCCAGCTCGGCGACGCGCTCGACCAGCGCGACCGTCTCGCAGAACAGTCCTTGTTCGTGCGTCCCCTGGCTCGCCGGCGCGCCGAGAACCAGCGCGACGGGGAGCAGATAAGCCCCGATCGAGTCCAAGACTTGAGCCCCTAGCCCCGGCAAAGTCTGTCTTTGCTGCTACAGGAAGGCGGCGCGCGACGCAATTGTGGCGGCGAACGGTCATTCACCCGCAACGCGCTTGCGGCCGATCGGCGCCGGAATCACGACGCGCGCCTCCGCGGCGGTCTCGTCGCCCTCGAATTCCAGCGATTCGATTCGGCCGCCGCGCTTTGCGACCTTGTCGGCGGAGATGAGGATTTGCGTGACGTCCTCGTTCGCCTGCCCGAAATGCTTCTGCAGGTTCAGCACGCGATCGCGCAGGCGCCCGAGATCGTCCATCAGGTGGCCGACCTCGGTGCGGATCTCGTGCGCGGCCTCGCGCATCCGGGAGTCCTTCAGGATCTGCTGCATCACCTGGATCGCGAGCATCAAGAGCGAGGGCGACACGAGCACGACCTGCGCGCGGTAGGCCTTCTGAATCAGGTCGTCGAAGCCGTCATAGAGCTCGGCGTAAACGGATTCCGACGGCACGAACATCAGCGCCAGATCCTGTGTCTCGCCCGGAATGAGATAGCGCTCCGCGATATCGCCGACATGCTTGTTCACGTCCTGGCGCAGGCGTGTTGCCGCGTGCCTGCGCTCCTCGTCGCTGCGCGCGGCGCGCAACGCGCTGACCGCTTCGAGCGGGAATTTCGCATCGATCACCAGCGGCCGTTCGCCGCCGGGCAGGAACACCACGCAGTCCGGCCGCTTGCCGTTCGAGAGCGTGAACTGGAACGCATAGGAGTCTTTCGGCAGACCGTCCTGGACGATCGCCTCCATCCGGCCTTGGCCGAACGCGCCGCGGGCCTGTTTGTTGGCTAACACCTCGCGCAGCGATGTCACCTGCGAGGCCAGGTCGGTAATGTTCTTCTGCGCGCCGTCGATGACGGCGAGGCGCTCGTTGAGCTTGGCCAGGTTCTCCATCGTGTGCTGGGTCGAGGCCTGCATCGACTGGCCGAGGCGGTGCGTGACGGAGTCGAGCCGCTCGGACACGGCGCGCGCGAGTTCGGCCTGCCGCCCCGACAACACCTCGCCCATCGTGAGCACCCGTCCGGCGGTCTCGGCCTGGATGCGCGCGATCTCGCCCATCCGCTCTTCGAGTTCCTCCGAGAGGATGTCGCGGCGCTCCGCTTCGAGGCCGCGCGCCCGCGAGGCGCGCGTGACCACCATCGCGATGGCGATCAGCAAAACCACGACGATCATCGCGAAGGCGGCAAGTGCAGCGCCGAGGGTCACGTGCAGCGTGCCAAGGGTGAGAAGCGTTTCGGTCATGGCTGCTTGTATCGTGATTCGCGACCTGTGAACAAAGAGTGAACACGCAACGGGAGTCATTCGCTGAACGGCGCACAACAACGGCCTTCAGTCACAGTTCAGGCCGCAGCCCCTCTCCTTGGCGGTGGAGGGCGCACACAACCAAGGAAAAGACCATGCGCAAGTTCGTTCTGATGGCTCTGGCCGGTGCGGCGATGATGCTCGCCGCGCCGCAGCTCGCGTCGGCGGCGCCGGCCGGGCTGGGCACCGGTATCGCGACGGCGGCGGATCAGGTGTCGACCGTCGAAGTCGTGCGGCATCGCCGCTGGCATCGCCGTCACTGGCGCCACCACCATCGTTGGCATCATCGTCACTGGCGGCGTCACCATCGCTGGTGCTGAGCCGAGAGCACGTGGGCGGCCGGTGCGGCGAAAGCTGCGCCGGCCGCCTTGCCTTTGCGCCGCCGGTTGACCGCGCTGCGGTCACCTCGTAAATCGCGCCGCATGGCGCTGCGCGACATCCTCGTGCTTCCCGACAAGCGGCTGCGGCTCGTGTCCGATCCGGTGAAAGCCGTCGACAAGGACGTGCGCGCGCTGGTCGAGGACATGTTCGAGACCATGTACGACGCGCCGGGTGTCGGCCTCGCGGCGATCCAACTTGGCGTGCCGCAGCGCATCGTGACGGTCGACACCGCCAAGAAGGACGAGCCGAAAGAGCCCCAGGTGTTCATCAATCCGGAGGTCGTTTGGACCTCGGACGAGAAGGCGACCTACGAGGAAGGCTGCCTGTCGATCCCGGAATATTACGAGGAGGTCGAGCGGCCCGCGCAGGTGAAGGTGCGCTTCACCGATCTCGAGGGCAAGACGCAGGAGGTCGAAGCAAACGGCCTGCTGGCGACCGTGCTGCAGCACGAGATCGACCATATCAACGGCGTCCTCTTCATCGATCACATCTCCAAGCTCAAGCGCGACCGCGTGATCAAGAAGTTCACCAAGGCGGCGAAGCGGGCCGATGGCTGATGCGCCTTGTCTTCATGGGCACGCCCGACTTCGCGGTGCCGACGCTGGTCGAGGTCGTCGGGCGCGGTCATGACGTCGCCGCGGTCTACACGCGCGCGCCGAAACCGGGCGGACGCGGCATGGAGATGCAGGTCACGCCGGTCGAGCGCGCGGCGCGACGTTTCGGCATCGCGGTGCTGACGCCGAAGACGCTGCGTACGGAGGATGCGCTCGCGACCTTCCGGGCGCATCGGGCCGACGCAGCGGTCGTCGTCGCCTATGGGTTGATCCTTCCCGTATCGATTCTCGATGCGGTGCCGCTCGGGTGCCACAACCTGCATGCCTCGCTGCTGCCGCGCTGGCGCGGTGCAGCCCCCATCAATCGCGCCATCATGGCGGGCGACGCCGAGAGCGGCGCCATGGTGATGCGGATGGCGGAGGGGCTCGACACCGGCCCGATCGCTCTTGCCGAGCGCATTGCGATCGGGGCCGACATGACGGCGGGCGAGTTGCACGACGCGCTCGCGCCGCTCGGCGCCGGTCTGATGGTCCGCGCGCTCGGCGCGCTCGAACGCGGCACGCTGCAGTTTACACCGCAGCCGGAGCAGGGCGTCACTTACGCCGCCAAGATCGGCAAAGACGAAACGCGCATCGACTGGACCAAGCCGTGGAAAGCCGTGCACGACCATTGCCGCGGACTGTCGCCGTTTCCCGGTGCCTGGTTCGAGCTTCCCGGCCCCGCGCCGGTGCGCGTGAAGGTGCTGCGCACCACGCGCGGCGAGGGCTCCGGCGCGCCCGGCACTGTGCTCGACCACCGGCTGACGGTCGCGTGCGGCGAGGGCGCGGTGCGGATCGTGCAGGTGCAGCGCGCCGGCAGGCAGCCGATGACGGCCGAGGATTTTCTGCGCGGGACGAAGATCGTACGCGGC
>JAXDNZ010000631.1:0-4526 GCA_034669185.1 Hyphomicrobiales bacterium | reverse complement strand
TGGAATGACTTTCCCAATCCACACGCAAGCGATCGCGATGCCCGCCTCCCGGTCGTAGCGCCATTCGTTGCACCCAGTAGCCGCGAGTTCGCCCGGCTCAAGGCAGGCCCACTCGAGATTGTCCGCAGGCTTGACGCCACCGATACTGCTGCCGGTGCGGCCACAGACGTATTCGGTAATCGTGACGCAGTGCGCGCCCGGACATTTGTGTTCTTCGCCCGCGCAGCCCGCTGTCAGCGTGAACACAACGCCCTGCTCGATCCATTGCTCGACGTCGCTTGGGCAGGGGCCGCAGGCGTCGGGAGGAACGGTCCGCTCCGCATAGTGAGCTTTGAGGGTATACTCGCCCTCCCTGTCCGGCTGCTTGCCGACGACATCGCACGCACCGATCCAACCACCAGGCCAATAGAGATCACGCCCGTGCCGGTCGAGGATCAGACCGCACGTGAGGCGAATGCGGCGATGCCGGTCGATATCGAGTTTGCGCTCGTCATCAGGGGCTGCTTGTGTCGTCTGCTGTTGGATCGCGGCATTGCTTGCGTCCGTTTCGGGCGGGTCGCCCATGCGCCGAAGCCGGTAGCCGAACACGACGCCGGACCCATGCACCGCGCGGGTGATCAACCGCTGCCGCCGCAATTCATCTGCGGTAATCGCGTTGAGCTGCCGTGCTGTCAGGTGCTGGCGGGGGGCGAAACGTGGACGCTTTGGCCAAGTTAACGGATCCGGATGATGCGTCGTGTCCATGCCTCTGCTCTCCCTCTACGCTCACTAGTTCAGGCTTTGCGGACCGTCGACGACCGCCGAGTGGTCGAGCAAAGCGGGCGGATGCGCGCTGCTGGGCAGCTGCCAGCAGTCGAGTTCGGTGGTGCGGCCGAGCCGGCCGCCGCTGTCGTCGGCGAGACGGCTACGGCTTGAACGCGTCGCCGTTTTCGAAGCGCCAGAATGCCCGGCATCCTCGCCTTCGAGGATAGATCCGGCGTCCAGGCCCACGCCGCGGCTCCATTGCACGGTCGACAAAACGGTGAGCCGTACGCGGCAATGCGCGGGAACGAACAGCTTCAGGAATGCCCAGATGACCGGCTCGAGCCGCTCGCGTGCGTCGGGATCGATGCCTACCGTGATGGTTATCAGGCCATTGGTCGCCTCGAGCAGGGAAGCCGGATCCGGACACGACTCCTTCAGGCGCCCGGCGCCGAGCTGCAGCGGGCCGCCAAGCCGCAACGGTGTTGGGTCGGCCGTGACCGCAAGCGTGTCGATGCCCAGCCGCGGTCCGCCGGTGTCGCCCGAGCCGGGCAGGACCCATCCGGACGGCATCGCGGCGTTGTCTTCGATCAGCGCATAACCGCTGGTGAGGATATCGAGCACCCGCTGCAAAGCCTCCAGCGTGCCGCGCCCCGCCAGCAAATGCGGTGCGGCGGCGAGCAGCGCGCGCCTGGTTGCCGCATCGAGCGATTCGACCGCCGAGAATCCAAGCCAGCGCAGCAGGAACGCGTGCCACTCGTCCGGCGCGCTCCGCGGGTCGATCTTTCCGGGCAGGCTCTCCACTTGCTCGTCGATTTCATCAAACAGCGCCTCCACGGGCGCGAGGAAGCGGCGCAGTTGCGCGGCAGAAGCGCGATCTTCCCGGTAGAGCGCCGGCAGGAAATCGAGGTAGGATCGCTCCGGATAGAAAACTCTCAGCGCCGTTACGCGCGGTGGTTCGCTGCCCGGAAGAAACCGGCAGCGAACGCGCAACCAAATGCTGGTGTCCGGCAAATTGTCGAGCAAGAAGCTCAACTTTTCGGACACCGGCGGCCCTTGCCGGCCGAGATAAACGATCGTCCGGTCCTCGCGCCACGGAATGCGCTGTTCCAACTGGTCGAAGCGCTCGGCCGGCGAGAGTGTCTCGTCGGCGAAAATGCGGTCGATCTGCGCGACTTCGCCGGCGTTCTGGGTCGCCGCAACGGTGACTTCCGCCGCACTGCCCACCGCGAGAACCGCATCCAGATCGGCTGAATTCCACCGACCTCCTAATCCGTCCGGCGAAACCAGCGTCGGCGTAATGAAAGTCGAGACGATCTCCTCAGTGGTGCCATCCAGCGCGCCATCGCTCGACCAGAAAATTCCCCGCGGGCCAGTCATGACGATTCTGTCCCGGGCCGCGATCGCGCGAATGAGGCGCTCCGATACGGGCCGCCGCGCGATGCGCTCACCGGACAGACTCACGGTTTCGATCCAGAACGGTTTCCTGTGCGCAACGACGTGAATGCGATCTGCTGAATCGATCGCGATCAATGTCGGCAGCGGCTTTTTCTCCTCGACGTGGAACGAATAGGTGCGTTGCTCGTGCGTTCGCGTGTCGACGACGATCAGCCGCCACATGAGGGCGGACTTGTCGTCGGCACCGCGTCCGTCGGTCAACACAACGACATGGTTTCCGTCCAGGGTCGAGGCAAGCCGCGCACTTCTGCGGACCTTGTCGACCGGCAGGCTGGGCCCGCACGGCCGGCCAAACGAATCGTATCGGTGCAGCGCCGTACCGGCCCCGAACTCGAGCGTCCACAGGCCATCCCCGCCATCACTGGCGATCGCGGCGACCCGATTGCCCGGTTGCGTCGTGACGCCGCCGAGGAGCTGCAGTGTCGACGCGACGTAGCGTAACACGCCATTTGGCTTGAGCACCCAAACGCGCTCGACTCCGAACGCCAGCGCGCGCGCGCGTTGCGCTCCGACCAGCCGCCCCGCAATCTCATTGCCGAAATCGTAGTGCCGGACGAGCTCGCCGGACCGCCTTCGCAGCCAGTACAGCCGGCCGCAAGGGTCGAACGCCGGGATGCTGCCGCCATCAATTGCGTTCGATCCCGGCACAGGAACAAAGCCGAGCGCCGCCGGCGCGTGCAACGCATCGCCGACGATCTCGAAATTCTCGAACACGCCTGTGCGCCAATGCTTTGCGCGGCGGAACGTGTAGCGTTTGCCCTGGACGATCGCCATCACGATCTCCGGCCGGTTTCGGATTCGAGGTGGATATCGATCTTGCCCGCAATCGCGATCTCCGCAGGATCGAGGGCGATCCTGGGTTCGTCAGGCGTCGCGCGCGTGCGGGACAGGCGGCAGTCCGTGACGGCGATGACATCCGGAACGCGTGCCGCGAGGCCCTTGATTTCTCCGGCGGTCACCGGCCGGCCCAGTGGCCAGGGGTCACAATCTTTCCGGCGCCTGAGGTCGGTCAGCCTGGCGCAGATGAGCTCCTCGATCTCCGTGCGCACGCCGGCGCGATCGGCGCCCGGCCGGGTCATCACGCGTAACGCGATGTCGATCTTGACGTAGACCGGACCGCGCACGAGCAGCCTCTCGCCGAGCAAGCGATACGGCGCAAGCCCTTCATAGACGGCATCCAGATAGGCATGCGGCACGGGATGAGGAGGAGCGTCCGGATCGCGGCCGGGAATCACGACGAGAGTGCGGATTCCGCGAATCGTAAGGTGCGGAAGGACCGGATCATGCCGCACGAGAACCTGGGCGCGCGCCACGCCGAAACCCGCAAGCGTCTCAGCCGCGCGCTGGAGCTCGATATTGGTCAGCAGCGCCTTGCGATCGAAGGCGGCCTCGCGTGCTTCGGCAATCAGATCCTCGATGGTCGAGGCGTCTTGTCCGCCCGTCATCGGCTCGATATTCGTACCGAGCTCCACTTGAGCTCCGAACCCGACGCCGGCGCTCCATTTCTGTCCGCTGCCGAGATTGCCGGTGTTGCCCTGCGTGGTCCGAAGACCGCGATGCTCGATCTGAGCGCTGCGCGGCGGAATGCGGCCATTGATGCCGTTGCCGAACTGCACGTGCTTGCGCTGGGTGTCCACGACGACGTGATTATCCACGGGATCCGACTTGTCGAAATCCGCCACGACGCTCCAGTTCACGGCTTTGCCGTTCTCTTCAGTAAAGAGCGCAAACGCTCCGCCGGCATCTTCCGCCTCGGCCAGGCTGCCGACCTCCTCGAGCGCAAACACCTGGTCCGGTAGCCCGTTGCTGCGCCCGATCACGCTCTCGCCGGTCGTCTCGAGCTGGATCACCGGAACGACGTTGATCGAAAGACGGCTCAGTCGCGGAGCGATCGGGAAGAACCCGCGATCGAAACGCATGCGCAATATTGAATAATTATCGGCTGCGGCCGACGCATGCGGGATTCGCAGCAGCACCACGCCGGTCCGAGCCAGGGCACGTGTTCCGTCCGAGGCGATTTCAACGCGCTTCCAATCCTTGACGCGCTTGCGTTCTTCAACACGCTTCAACTCTTTGCGCTGATGATCTTCGATGCCACGACTGCCGGTCCCGTTTTCGAAGACGAGCGGCCCCCATGCCTTCGGCTCCTTCCCGCGTGGATACTCCGGCGCATCGATCCTGATACCGAGCGAAACGACCTTGCTGCCCGGGCCCTTCTCGTCCTTGGTCTTGGGATAGGGAACGAGCGGACGATCGAAGACGAGATCGATGAAGGACTCGGCCGCCGATAGCGCGGGGCGAAGCGTATAGATCGGACCGGTACCGGA
>JAXDNZ010000630.1:0-4422 GCA_034669185.1 Hyphomicrobiales bacterium | reverse complement strand
ACGCTCGGCCGGGATGACGTCGTGTCACTTCAACGCCTGCAGCGCGTCGTATTCGGCCTTGCTCCAGCCGCCGCTGCCATCATTGTGCAGCGGCAAGGCTGCGGCGCGGAACGCTGCGCGGTCCGGCTCGATCACGGTCTTGCCGAGCTTGCGGAATTCCTCCGCGAGCTTCTGCTCGGAGTCGCGGATCTGCTTGGTCGCCTTGTCGGCGGCTTGCGTCAGCACCTCCTCGAACACCTTCTTGTCGGCGTCGGAGAGCTTCGGCCACACATGGCTGCCGACCAGCGTCAGCAGCGATTCGGTGATGTGGCCGGTCAGGATGACGTGGGTCTGCACCTCGTAGAACTTTTTCGCCATGATGGTCGGCAGCGGGTTCTCCTGCCCGTCGACCGTGCCCTGCTGCAGCGCCAGATAAACTTCAGCAAACGCAATCGGCGTTGCGTTCGCGCCCACCGACTTCGTGAACATCAGGAACAGCGGCGCCGGCGGCACGCGCAGCTTCATGCCCTTCATGTCTTCGGGCTTGTTGATCGCCTTGTTCGCGGTGACGTGGCGCTGGCCGTAATAGGTGAGCGTGATCACCTTGTGCTTGGTCTTGTCCTCGTAGCCCTTGGCGATCTCGCGGAACAGCGGGCTCGCGCGATAGGCCATGAAGTGGTCGAAGTCGCGCAGCGCGTACGGCGCGTTGGTGACACCGATCGGCTTGTGAATCGAGGCGGCAAACGCCACCCCGGTGTAGATCATGTCGACGGTGCCGAGCCCGAGCCCTTCGTTGATCTGGTTCTCGTTGCCGAGCTGCGAAGCCGGAAACACGCTGATCTCGTAGCGGCCGCTGGTGCGTTTCTTGATCTCGTCGGCCGCCCACACCGCCTCGGTGTGATAGGGTTCGGCGACTTCGTAAACATGCGCCCATTTGAGCTTGGTTTGCGCGGCCGCTGGAGCCGAGACGGCGACGAGGGTTGCGAGCAGAGCGGCGCCGTAGCCAAGACGGCGCATGCGAAGCGACATGACAATCCTCCCGAATGTGCCTCCCCGCTTGTGCCGACGGGGTTGCTGCGACTAACATGTTACTATGGCCGGGCAGCCGCGCAAGAGTCCATACGCTTTTCTGCCGTCGCTTGCGCGTCACGGCCGCGGCGGCACCGTGGTGCGCGTACAGGACGTGATCCGCGACGCGATCGTGCGCCTCGATCTGCCCCCCGGCACGTTCCTGGACAAAACGGCGCTTTGTGCGAGGCTCGGCGTGTCGCGCTTTCCGGTCTCGGAAGCGCTGGGACGTCTCGCGGCGGAGGGCTTCGTCGAGGTTCTGCCGCAGCGTGGCACGCGGGTTGCCCGCATCGATCTTGCCGACTGCCGCCAGGCGATGTTCATTCGCCGCGCGCTCGAAGCCGAAGCGATGCGAACGGTCGCGCCGCGCGCCGATGCGGCGCTTCTCGCCGCGCTCGACCGCAACCTGCGCGACCAGGAAGCGTCACTCGGCGCCGACCATGGTGGGCGCTTCCACGCGCTCGATCTCGCGCTGCACGAACTGCTGCTCGATTTCCTCGGCTACGAGCGGGTGAAGCACGCCGTGGAGGCCGCGCGCGGCAGCCTCGACCGCGCGCGTCTGTTCATGTGCACGCCGCAGCGCCAGGTCGCGACCTTCGCCGAGCACCGCGCGATCGTCGGGGCGCTCAAGCGCCATGACGCCAGCACCGCGGTGCGCGCCATGGAAACCCATCTCGACGCCGTGATGAGCGAGCTTGTCGACTTCGCCGGGCGCAATCCGGATGCCGTCGCGCTGCCGGCGCGCGAGACCGCAGCGGCCTAGAGCATGGTTCCTAACAGGCCACGTGGGCGGTCTGCTCCCGCTCGCCGTTGGGGAGAGGGGTGGGGTGAGGGGGCATCGCTCCCTCGATAGTCCGTAACCCCTCACCCGGATTGTTTCGCGATCCGACCTCTCCCGATGGGAGAGGTAAAGCGCGCCCGTCACAACGACCGATTCGACATGCTCAAGCATCTCCGGTTCGTCCCGCAAACGGAACCGCCCCAAGGCGGTCGCGTTTACGCGCCGTTAACGATTGTGGCCGACCATGTCGGCTGGACCCCACCCACCGCGGCTGTCGCCGGGGCTAACGCGTTGACCGATCAGGCAGATGTTATGGCACTGGCCTTCAGCCCTTCGCCGCCGCTGACGCCGGAAATTCCCGGCGAAATCCCGTTCGCTCTCACCCCGTCCGGCGAACACGATCTGGCGACCGCGATGGCCGAGTACCTGCGCGCCGCGCGGCCCGGCTCCGGCGCCGAGGCGCTCCGCACGCTGCGCCGGGCATTCCCGGATTCACCGTTGACGCTGCGTGTCGCCGCGCTTGGTGCGCTGTTGCGGCGGTAGTTGCCGAGCTTGCCGTCAGGCGAACAGCCGCTCGACCGCTGTCGCGATCTCGAACAGGCGGCGGTCATCGCCGTTGCGCGCGACCAGCATCAGCCCGACCGGCAGGCCGTTGCGCGGGAGGGGAATCGAGATCGCGCAATTGTCGAAGAAATTCCAGATCAGCGTGTTGCGCAGCAACAGCATGTTCTTGGTGCCGAACGTGTCCGCGTCCTGCATCTCGGCGATGGTCGGCGCGACGATCGGCGTCGTCGGCAGCACCAGGACATCGAGTCGTGACATCTGGGCGTCCATCGCGCGGACCAGCCGCGCACGATCCCGCATCATGTCGACATAGTCGGCGGCCGACGCCTTCCCGCCGCGCTCGATGCGGAAACGCACGTTCGGATCGAAGTCGGCGGCGCGGGTCTTCAGGTTCTCGCGATGGACCGCGAAGGCTTCGGTCGGCGCGAAGCCGCCTTTGGCATTCACCGCGAGCATGCCGTCGATCAGCGGCATCGGCTCGTCGGTGACGCGCACGCCGGCCTTTCCAAGCCGCGCGACCGCGTCGGAGAACGCTGCGATCACGGTCGCGTCGAGGTCTTTGAGCGGCAGGCCTTGCGGAATGCCGAAGCGAAGCCCGGACAACGGCGCGGCTTCAAGCGGGGCGAATTCCTCGCCCGCCATCACGGCGTCGGCCATGGCGCACTCCGCAACAGAGCGGGCAACAGGTCCAATCGAGTCGAGCGTGTAGGACAGCGGGAACGCGCCCTCGGTCGAGATGCGCGACTTGGTCGGCTTGTAGCCGACGACGCCGCACAGGGCGGCCGGGATGCGGGTCGAGCCCCCGGTGTCGGAGCCGATTGCGATCTCGCACATCCCGTCGGCGGCGGCGACCGCGGCGCCTGACGACGAGCCGCCCGGTACGCGCGCGCGGTCGGCCGGATTGCCGGGCGTGCCGTAGTGCGGATTCATGCCGACGCCGGAGAACGCGAACTCGCTCATCGCGGTCTTGGCGACAATGACGGCGCCCGCGGCGCGCAGGCGGCGCACGACCGGCGCGTCGGCGGTGGCGGGCGACGCGTTCGCCAAAATTTTCGAGCCGGCGCGCGTCGGCTCGCCCTTGACGTCGAACAGGTCCTTGATGCTGACAATCGTGCCGTCGAGCGGGCCGAGCGAGATACCGGCCTTGGCTCGCGCATCGGCGGCGTCCGCCGCCGCATGCGCAGCTTCCGGATAGACCGTGAGACAGGTGCGCCCGCCCTCGCCGGCCGGATCGGCGATGCGGGAGAGCGCTGCTTCGAGACGGTCACGAACGGTCATGTGATCACCGGAAGGTCGACGATGTCATAGGCGTGAGTCATGCGGCGCTTCAGCACGGGATCGTGGAGCTCCATCTCGAAGCGCGCGGCCGGACGGATGCCGCCCTGTGCGCCGAGCGTGCCGCAGAACATGATCGTGTCGGGAACAAGCGCCGTGCCGTAACGCGCGATCAGATCCTCCGGCCGGCGCATCGCGGCGAGCGGGCCTTCCTGATAGAGAGAGCGCGCACCACCGATCGTGGCGAATGCCCGAATGACGATCGCGTCCCAGTGCGCGGCGATCTCGTCGAAGCGCCACAGGTTAGTGCCGATCACCTTGCCGCAGAGCTGCTTCGACAATGCGATGCCCATCGTCTCGGCCTTGCGGTCGGTGTGATCGGAGCCGAGCCCGACCCACAGCCCGTCAGCGAGCGCGACGATGACCGGCTCGACCTCGCCCGAGGTGTCGGGGCCGAGCACTTCGAGCCGGCTCGTCTGCACGACGTTGCTGACGGCATTGCGGTAAAACACCGGCACCGAGGACGGCCGTGGCACGCCGATCGCCGCCAGCTCTTCGATGTGATGACGCAGCGCCGCCTCGTCGCGCCCGGTCCAGCCGGCAACGATCAGCGCTGCAGGCTCGATGCTCACCTGGTCGGTCTTGTTGGCGAAGTGCCGCGTGAATGTCAGCATCAGGCCCCCAGCCCGCCCTTGTCGGCGATGAATTGCACCACCGTATCGACGCCCTGCCCGGTCTTGAGATTGGTGAACACG
>JAXDNZ010000629.1:0-7371 GCA_034669185.1 Hyphomicrobiales bacterium | reverse complement strand
ACTACGAGCACCGCGAACTGCGGTCGAGCGAAGTCTTCATGATGGCCGGCGATTGCGTCGTGCCGATCCTTGGCGGACTGTTCTGGCAGGCGATGTTCGACGCGCATCCGGAATGGGATCGGGGCACGGGCATGCCGTCGCGGCGCTAAGCGCGTCGCCGGCAACAAGACCCGCCGGGTGATCCCCGGCGGGTTTTGCTTTTGGACGCAGCGGCGCATTGCCGCTATGCGTCGGCGCACAGGCGACAAATTTTGTCGCGCCGCAGCGCAAGGCACATCGCCAATTCGCACTGACCAGATTCGCGTTTTCTTGTGCTGCATCGCACGCGATGTGGCGTGCTGTTGCAATTTGAATCAATTCGTCGCTCCGCGGTTTCACGAAACCTTCACTCGACGGACACCGTCACGCCGCATAGACTTTCTATCGAGGGACCGGAGGGGAAGACGGCGAACGCTTGGAGGACGGCATGACTCTCCACGATGCGACGCGTACGGCTTCCCGCGTGCGGCACCTCAAGCTTCCGGCCTGCCCATTATGCGGCGACATGCTGCTCGCGCCGATGCTCGCCGAGCACGTGAGCGAGCGGCTCGTGCGCAATCACTGGGCCTGCGAGTCCTGCGGCTATACCTTCCGCAATTCGTTCGAGGTTCAGCCGCGCTACGACGCGATCCTCTGCAACGCCTGAGCTTTCAGATCCAGCCGGCGCGGCGGAAGCGATAATAGAGATAACTACACAGTCCGAGCATGAAGACCATGACTGTCGGATAGCCGAGCGGCTGCTCGAGCTCGGGCATGTTCTTGAAGTTCATCCCGTAGATCGACGCGATGGCAAGCGGGATCGACAGGATCGCGGCCCATCCGGTCAGCTTCTTGGTCACGTTGTTCTGCTGGATCGAGAGCAGCAGCAGGTTCGCCTCCAGCGCGGCGTTGAGCAGGTCGCGCAGGTTGTCGATGCCTTCGATCACCTGGATCACGTGATCCTGGATGTCGCGGAAGTAGGCATTCATTGCGTTGTCGATCAGCGACACGTCGAACCGCATGATGCGGTTGCAGACTTCCTGCAGCGGCTGCACCGCGCGGCGCAGCAGCAGCAGCTCATGGCGCAGCTCGTAGATGCGCTCGACGTCGGGCTGTCCGGTTTTGTGCGCGAACACCGCCTCTTCCAGCGCATCGGCCTCCGCTTCCAGCTCGTGCACGATCGGGAAATAGTTGTCGACGATGAAATCCATGATCGAATAGATCACGAAGCTCTCGCCCATCGCCAGCATCTTCGGTGCGCCTTCGCATCGCGCGCGCACCTCGCGATACGCCGCCGTCGAGCCGTGGCGCACCGTCACCACGTAGCCGCGGCCGGCAAAGATATGCGTTTCGCCGAACTGGATCTTGCGCTCGACGAGTTGCGCGGTGCGCAACACCACGAACACGCCGCCGCCGTAGATCTCGAGCTTGGGACGCTGATGCGCGTTGAGCGCATCCTCGATCGCGAGATCATGGAGTCCGAAGCGCTGCTGCACGGTGCGGAGCAGCGCCTTGTCGGGCTCCTGCAATCCGATCCAGACGAAGCCGCCGTCCGTCTCGGCCGGGCACGCCTTCGAAAGGTCGACATCGCCGACGCGGCGGCCGTTCTCATATGCAGCGCAATTGACCACCGCGTTCATGGGTCGATCCCCGTTTCCCCATTTCCGCGCGACCGGGCCGACACTGGGCTCATGACCACCCGGCCCCGCTTTAGCCGAGCACCGCCTTGACCCTCGCGGGATGGAACGGCAGCTCACGGATGCGTTTGCCGGTCGCGTGCGCGAACGCATTCGCGATCGCCGCCACGATCGGGCCCTGCGAACCCTCGCCGGCCCCGAGCGACCGCTCGGACGGCCGGTTGATCAGTGCGACGGTGACGTGCGGCACCTCCGGCATCGTCAGGATCGGATAGTTCGACCAGTCGCGTGAGAGAATCCCGGTCGAAGCGAACTGCACCTCCTCGTGCAGCGTCCAGCTCGTGCCCTGGATGATGCCGCCCTCGATCTGGTTGATCAGTCCGTCCGGATTGATGACGAGCCCGGCATCGGTCGCGGCGAACGAGCGGGTGACACGGACGCGCCCGCTTGCGCGGTCGACCTCGACCTCGGCGACCACCGCCACATAGCAGGCGAGGTTCTTGTATTTGGAAAAGCCGATGCCGCGACCGCGGATGCCGTCACCCTTCTGGTCCGGTTTCCAGCCGGCCATTTCGGCGGCCTTCTCGATCACAGCCTTCGCGCGTGGGTCCGTGAGATGGGCAAGCCGGAACGCCACCGGGTCGGCGCCGGCCGCCGCAGCGAGCTCATCCATGAAGGATTCCGACGCGAACACGTTGGCATAGGCGCCAAGCGTGCGTAGCGCGGACACCCGCAGCGGCATGTCCTGCACGAAATGATGCACGACACGTTGGTTCGGGAAATCATAAAGCGGAATCGCGTTGCGGTCGCCACCACCCGCGGGCTGCGGCGGCGTCGTCGGCGGGCCCATCGGTTGCGGCTCGGCGAGATGCCAGGCGGCGAGCACATTCGCGCCGCTGGTCGACATCGGCCGCGTCGAATGGGAATTGCTCCACACCTCGTATTGCCAGTCGACAATGCGCCCGCCAGCAACGGCTCCCTTGGCCTGCATCGACATTGCGGGCCCGAACGGCTCCCAGGCGAACTCGTCGTCACGCATCCATTGCAGCCGCACCGGCTTGCCCGGCACGGCGCGTGCGAGCAGTGCCGCGTCGAGCGCCACGTCGTCCGCGCCGTTGTGGCCGTAGCAACCCGAGCCTTCGACGTGGATGCAGCGGATCGACGCCGCCGGCACCTTCAGGGCTTTCACCAATTCGGCGCGCAGCGGGAAGACGCCTTGCGAGTGAGTCCACACGGTGACCTTGCCGTCCTGCCATAGCGCCAGCGCGCAGGACGGGCCGACCGAGGCATGCGCCATGTACGGCTTGGTGTAGGTCGCCTCGAGCACGCGAGCGCCCGCCGGGACGCCGGACTGCTTGTCGCTGATGACGCTGGTCTTTGTCGGCAGCGATTTGAGGTGCGCAAAGAGGCGCGCCGGGTCGGGCAGCTGCGGCCCATCTTTCCACGTCGCCTGCGCGAGCACCTCGCGCGCCCGTACCGCCTGCTCCTCGCGCTCCGCGATGACACCCAGGAAAGAGCCGTCGCGCACGATCGCGATCACGCCGGCAAGCGCGCGCGCCTTTGCGTCATCGAGGCTTGCGAGCGTCGCGCCATAATGTGGCGGACGCACCACGCGACCATGCACCATGCCGGGCGGCCGCATGTCCTGCACATACATCGCCTTGCCGGTCACTTTGCCCGGGATGTCGAAGCGCGCGATCGACTGCCCGACGATCCGGTGCGTACCAGGCGGGTTGGGCTTTGCTTTCGCCGTCGCCTCACGACGCAAATCGATGGTCGAGGCGAGGTCGCCGTAGGTGACCTTGTTGCCGTTCGGCGCACTGACGACGCCGTCCCCGACAGTGAGCTGTTCGGCACTCGCCGCAAGCCGCGGCGCCGCGATCTCCAGCAGGATCATGCGCACTTCCGCGGCGGCAAGGCGAAGGGCCGTGCCGGAATTCTCGATCGACTGCGAGCCGGAGGTCACGCCCTCGTTTGGCGTGCGCCCGGTGTCGCCGGAGATCATGGCGATACGCGACAGCGGCAGCGCCAGCTCCTCGGCGGCGATCTGGGCCAGCGCGGTCAGGATGCCCTGCCCCAGCTCGACCTTGCCGGTGAACACGGTCGCGGTGCCGTCCGCATTGATCCGGATCCAGGCGTCGAGCATCCGGTTGTTGTCGAGGCTGCCCGGCAGTTTCGGCTTGTCCTGCGCGAGCGCGGGAAGATCGAGCGTGAAGGCGAGCACGAGGCCGCCAAAACCCTTGGCGAAGTCGCGGCGGCTGAAGACAGCGTTCATGTCACGTCCTCCCCATCTCGCGGGCCGCGCGCAACACGGCGCGGACGATGCGGTTATGCGTGCCGCAGCGGCAGAAATTGGCGGTCAACGCGTCGCGAACGTCCGATTCGCTCGGGCGCGGGTTGCGGTCAAGCAGCGCCTTCGCGCTCATGATCATGCCGTTGATGCAATAGCCGCACTGCGCCGCCTGCTCGTCGATGAAGGCGCGCTGCAACGGATGGAGGCTGTCGAGCGTGCCGAGCCCTTCGAGCGTCACGATCTCGGCCTTGGCCAGAGCGCCGATCGGGGTGACGCAGGAGCGCACCGCCTGACCATCGACCAGCACCGTGCAGGCGCCGCATTGCGCCGCGCCGCAGCCGAACTTGGCGCCGTTCAGTTCCAGATCGTTGCGCAGAACGTAGAGCAGCGGCGTGTCCGGCTCGGCCGGAACGGAGCGCACCGCCCCGTTGACTTTCAGGCTGACCGCCATCGCGATGCCTCCCGGGATATCGGCGCATATCGCCGTTGAGCGGCATTCTAGTCTTCGGCGACACGCCGTCGAGGGGTTTCGGTTCGCTCAACCGAGCGCCGGCATATCGCCCTTGGCCCATTGCTCGCGCGTTTGCCCGCGGAAGTCCGCGAAGCGCCCGGCCGCGATTGCGGCGCGCATTCCGGTCATCAGTTCCTGGTAATAGGCCAGATTGATCTCGGAGAGCAGCATCGGGCCGAGCATCTCTTCGGCCCGCATCAAATGATGCAGGTAGGCGCGCGAGTAATCCCGCGCGGCCGCGCAGGAGCTTTGCTCGTCAAGCGGACGCGGGTCGGCCGCGTGCCGCGCATTGCGCAGGTTGATCGGCCCAAACCGCGTGAACACGCGGCCGTGGCGGCCGTCGCGCGTCGGCATCACGCAGTCGAACATGTCCATGCCGCGCGCGACCGCTTCAAGCAGGTCGTCCGGCGTCCCGACGCCCATAAGATAGCGCGGCTTGTCCTGCGGCAGCGCCGACGCGACCTCCTCGATCACCCGCAGCATGACCTCCTGCGGCTCTCCGACCGCAAGGCCGCCGATCGCATAGCCGGGAAAGCCCATTGCGGTCAGCGCGCGGGCGTTTTCAACGCGCAGGCCCGCGTCGTCGCCCCCTTGCACGATGCCGAACAGCGCCCTGCCCGGGCCTGAGCCCTCGAACGCGCGCTTGCAGCGCTCCGCCCAGGCGAGCGACAGCCGCATTGCGCGCTCGATTTCGGCGCGTTCGGCCGGCAGCTTGAGGCACTCGTCAAGCTGCATCACGATGTCAGCGCCGAGCAGCTTCTGGACCTCGATCGCGCGCTCTGGCGACAGCGCGACCACCGCACCATCGATATGCGAGCGGAACGTGACGCCATTCTCGTCGAGCTCGCGCAATTGCGCGAGCGACATGACCTGGAAGCCGCCTGAGTCGGTCAGGATCGGATGCGGCCAGTTCATGAATGTGTGCAGGCCACCGAGCGCGGCGATGCGTTCCGCACCTGGCCGCAGCATCAGATGATAGGTGTTGCCGAGGATGATGTCGGCGCCGGACGCGCGCACGGTCGCAGGATGCAGGCCTTTGACGGCGGCCTGCGTGCCGACCGGCATGAAGGCCGGGGTGCGCAGCTCGCCGTGGGCGGTTGTTACCAGCCCCTGGCGCGCGGTTCCGTCGACACTGAGAACACGAAAACCAAAATCAGGCATGGGCGGCCGCGCGGTCTCTTTTGCCCGCGAGCCATAACCATTTCCGGCCGCCCCGACGAGGGGCTATTTCAATGAAACAACCGCCTCTTCCACGGCCTTGCTGTAGGTCACCAGCATGCGCGCGCGCAGCAGGATGTATTGCCGCTCTTCGGGGGTGAGCCGGCCGAGCGCCTCCTTGATCTCGATCGCGCGCGGCACTTGCGGGTGCAGCTTCTCCGCCAGGGCGACGTAGAGCCGCGACGGGAACAACAGCGCCATCGGATCGATTGCCGCATATTCGTGAATCATCGCGCCACCTCTGTGCTTGCCCGAAGCGACCATGCGGCATGTCGGTGACCGCGCTGTTAGCCCGTTCGCGCGGATTTGCCTGCAATGCGATTCAATTTTGGTCAGCGCGGAACAGCAGCGAGGCGTCGCCGTAGGAATAGAACCGATAGTTTTGTGAGACCGCATGCGCGTAGGCGCGCCGCATGGTCTCCAGGCCGGAAAACGCCGCGACCAGCATGAACAGCGTCGAGCGCGGCAGGTGAAAATTGGTCAGCATCACGTCGACCGCGCGGAAGCGATAGCCAGGCGTGATGAAGATGGAGGTCTCGCCCGAAAACGGCCGGATCGCGCCATCGGCCTGCGCGGCGCTTTCCAGGAGCCGCAGCGAGGTCGAACCGACCGCAACGATGCGTCCGCCTGCGGAGCGCGCGCCATTGAGCGCGGCGGCGGTCTCCTCGCTCACAATGCCGAACTCGGGATGCATGACATGCTCGGCGGTATCGTCCGCCTTCACCGGCAGGAACGTGCCGACGCCGACGTGCAGCGTCACCGCATGCAGCGCGACGCCGCGTTCCTTCAGTCGCGCGAGCAGTTCATCGGTGAAATGCAGCCCCGCGGTCGACGCTGCGACGGAGCCTTCCTGGTGCGCGAACAGGGTCTGGTAGTCGGCACGGTCCTGATCGTCCGGCGCGCGGCGCGACGCGATATAGGGCGGCAATGGCATCTCGCCGCGCTCGGCGATCGCCTGGTCCAGCACCGCACCATGGAACGCGAACGCCAAGGTCACCTCGCCGGCGTCCTTGGCCTCGACCGTCGCGTCGAGCTGGCCGAGGAAACAGACCTTGCCCTCGTCGCCGAAGCGCACCACGTCGCCGACATCGAGGCGCTTGCCGGGCTTGACGAAAGCGCGCCAGCGCGAGCCGTCAAGCCGCTTGATCAGCGTCGCCTCGATGCGCGGCTCGGTCGCCCGCCCGATGCGCCGGCCTGAAAGCCGTGCCGGGATCACGCGCGTGTCGTTGACGACCAGTTGGTCGCCGGGCTGTAGCAAATCCGGCAGGTCGCGGACGACGCGGTCTTCCGCCGCGACACCGGGCCTTACAACGAGCAACCGCGCCGCGTCGCGGGGGCGCGCGGGACGCAGCGCGATTCGATCCGGCGGAAGCGCGAAGTCGAACAAATCGGTACGCATGGCCTGATCGGGTACCGTCAGGCGGATTCCGAGTCAAAACGCGACGATGCCCGCCGCAAATATGCGCGGATCGCCCTATTGGGTGATCATGCCGCCGAGCGTTGAGGAACCTTGCGATTGCGCTCGAACAGCATGCGCCGCTCGAACTGACTCGAACGGAAGAATGGATGACGCCGGTAGACCCGCTCGCAGGCGGCGCGGTAGTCGAGCGTCATCAGGCTGATCGGCTTCTGCAAGTTGGGATACGGTCGTGCCTCGCACACCGCCCTCGAGCCCCACAACCTCTTGTAGAACG
>JAXDNZ010000628.1:0-4272 GCA_034669185.1 Hyphomicrobiales bacterium | reverse complement strand
CCCAGATCGGCGAGGCGTGCTTTGATCGCGGGGTCGGCGAGGGCCGCGTTGATTTCCCGATTGAGCAAATCCACGATCGCAACAGGCGTATCCTTCGGGGCGCCGAGACCGAGCCACGCGCTTGCCTCGTAGCCTGGAACGAAGTCGGCCATGACAGGAATGTCGGGCAGCATTTCTGCGCGCGTCGCCGTCGTCACGGCGAGTGGACGCAACTTGCCAGCCCTGATGTACGCCGTGGAAGAAGGCGTGACATCGAACATCACCTGCACCTGGCCGGCCATCAGATCGGTCAGCGCGGGGGTCGAGCCGCGATAGGGCACATGGACCATGTCGACGCCGGTCATGAATTTGAACAACTCGCCGGCGACATGTTGCACCCCTCCGATGCCGCCCGAAGCCATGTTGATCTTGCCTGGATTGGCTTTGGCCAAGGCAATGAATTCGGGAACGGTCTTGGCCGGAAACGACGGATTGACCTCCATCACCTGAGGCACGACGAAGATGCCCGCGACCGGCGCGATGTCGCTCAAAAAATTGAAATTGAGCTTGTCATAGAGCGACGCATTGATCGTGTTCGCGGAAGAGATCAGCTGCAGCGTATGGCCGTCGGGCGGCGCCCGAACAACCGCCTCGGTGGCGATATTGCCGGCGGCGCCCGGCCGATTCTCGATCACGAATTGCTGACCGAGGCGCTCGGATAGCCATTGCCCCATCAGGCGCGCGGCAATGTCCGACCCGCTGCCGGCGGCCTGTCCCACGATCAAGCGCACCGGCCGCGACGGGTAAGTTTGCGCCCAGGCGATCCGCGACCAGGCCGCCGCTGCGGGAGCGCCTGCTGCCAGATGGAGGAATTGTCTACGGTGCGGAAGTCTCATTGCGTTCCCTCTCAACGAATGCCCGCAGACATTCGGAATGCGGCTGCTGATGGTTTCCGGCAAAACCCCTGTCGTTGATTTCGGAGCGATAGCCCGCCGACGGCATTCCTTGCTGCCGCTGAAAAAGCGGACTTCGGCACGTCCCGCTGGCAGCTTTCGAATAAAACTACACCGGTTGCCGGTGCGCGCGGAAGGGTATCCGATGTCTCCTTCCGTTCGAAATCCGCTATCGTATCTCCTGCTGAGGACTCTGCGCGTCATGCCTCCCATCATCGACATCCACACCCATTGCACGCCGCGCCAGCGCGACGATCCGTTCGGCGTCGCTGCGATCATGCGCGGCACGCCCGCCGGCAAGAACACCGTGATGAACTATCGCGGTCTGCCGGCGATCGGCCATTGGGAGATGGGCGATTTCGAATTCCAGCAGGCTGAATGCGCCAAAGCCGGCATCACCGGCCGCATGATGTCGAGCCCGTTCGCGGCCGAGATCATCACCGCCGAGACGAAAAAGCCCCCCATCGACGTGGTCAAATACGGCAACGACCAGATCGCGGGGCTGATCGCGGGCGCGTCGAAGTCTCCGATCGCGCTCTGGGGCATGGGCACGATCAATCCGCTCGACCCGAGCCAGATCGCCGAAGGCGAACGCTGCCTGGGTCCGCTCGGCTTCAAGGGCCTGCTCATCAACACGAGCTGGCACGGGCAATTCATCGACAGCGAGGACGCGTTTGCATTCTGGGAGTGGGCGCAGGACCGGCAGGTGCCGCTGTTCATCCATCCCGTGCGCGTGCCGATCGGCGCCGACCGTCAGATGGACCAGTACAAGCTCGACGAGCTGGTCGGCCGCCCCTTCGACACCGCGATGGCGCTGGCGCGCATGATCCTGTCGGGCCTGTTCGACCGCTTCCCGCGCCTGAAGATCTGCGTCGCCCATATGGGCGGCGGGCTCCTGCCGGTCATGGGCCGGCTCGATTTCGGCTGGCGGCTCGGCTCCGAAGGCATGCCCGAGCGCGCCAAAATCCGCTGCCAGGAATTGCCGAGCAGTTATCTCGCCAGACTCCACGTCGACACGATGGGGTTCTGGGCGCCGCACCTGCGCGAGGCGGTCGAGGTGTTCGGCGCCGGCCGCGTCATGTTTGGCACCGATTACGGGCCGGTGCCGATCGATCCCAAGGAGCACGTCGACATCGTGCGAGGGCTCGGGCTTGCCGCCGCCGAGCAGGAGAAAATCCTGTGGCGCAACGCGGCGGAATTTTTTGGGCTGGAGGTGGCCGGCTGACTCGGGATGCGCGTGCCGTGAATTCCACTCCGGGCGGTGCCGCACGCCATAACATCCGCTATCATCCGGCTTATATCAGCTGGCTGGTGCGCGCGACTGGCTCGCCGGCTCAGTTATGTTGAGCTCGCCGCGGCGCATCTGTCGGGCGGCCGACTATTTTGGGCGATGTGCCGTGGAACGAAGACGAAGCAGCCAAGCACTGGACCGCGCGACTGAAATCGCGGCCGTTGCCCGGCCCGCTAGTGGCGGAGACGATGGCCAGCATCGTGCCGTCGCAAACCTGCGCACACTTGGATTTCCAAACGAGCCCGCGGCGTTCAAGGCGGCGCTGGCGCGCGCCGCGAACGAGCACGGCTTCGATGTCGTCGGCATCACGCGTCCGGATTCGATTCCGCAGGCGCCGGAACGGCTGCAACGCTTCCTCGCCGACGGCGCCCATGGCGACATGGACTGGATGGAGACCACCGCCGCGCGGCGGGGCGATCCGCGCGCGCTGTGGCCGCAGGTGCGCTCGATCATCACGCTCGGCTTCAACTACGGGCCGGATCACGATCCGCTCGCGATCCTGCAACGCAAGGACCGCGGCGCGGTCTCGATCTATGCGCAAGGCGACGACTACCACGAGATCGTCAAGCCGCGGCTGAAACGCCTGGCGCGCTGGCTGGTCGCGCAAGCGCAAGGAGACGTGCCAGTCGACGTGAAGGTGTTCGTGGATACCGCGGCGGTGATGGAGAAGCCGCTCGCGCAAGCCGCCGGCCTCGGCTGGCAGGGCAAGCACACCAATGTGGTGTCGCGCGACTATGGCTCGTGGCTGTTCCTCGGTGCCATCTTCACCACGCTCGAATTGCCCTACGACACGCCGGAGCCCGATCATTGCGGCCATTGCCGCGCCTGTCTCGATATCTGCCCGACCGCGGCATTTCCGGCGCCGTACCGGCTCGATGCGCGGCGCTGCATCTCGTATCTCACCATCGAGCACAAAGGCGCGATCGCGCGCGAGCTGCGCCCGCTGATGGGCAACCGCATCTATGGCTGCGACGATTGTCTCGCGGTCTGTCCCTGGAACAAGTTCGCGCAGGCCGGCCGCGAGGCCAAGCTCGCCGCGCGCGAGACACTGCAGGCGCCGCACCTCGCCGATCTCGCCCGGCTCGATGATGCCGCGTTCCGCGCCTTGTTCGCCAAATCGCCGGTCAAACGCACCGGCCGCGACCGCTTCGTGCGCAACGTGCTGATCGCCATCGGCAATTCGGGTGACGCCGCGCTCGCAGCCGAAGCCGAGCGGTTGCTGAGCGACGCCTCGCCGCTGGTGCGCGGCGCCGCCGTCTGGGCGCTGGGGCGGCTGCTCCCAAGGGAGCAGTTCGCTGCCATCGCAATGTCCCGCCCGCCGGAAACGGATGCGCTGGTGAACGACGAATGGGCGGCCATGCTCGCGCCGGCGCAAGTCTGATGAGTTCGTCATGCGCGGGCCGCGTGCTCTCGCAGGGGGATGCCGGCGTTGGATTGCTGAGAGGTGGAGGAACAGTGGACGGGGCAACTCCAGAGACTTTCAGTGATGTCTTCGACCGACTTGAACGGGACGGGATTCGCTACGCCGTGATCAGCGGCGTCGCCGTTGTCCTGCACGGCCATGCCCGACCCGTTGCCGACCTTGATGTGGTGATCGACCCGGCACCCGCCGAAGCGGAGCGTGCGTTGCGTGCGTTGGCGGGCAGCGGCTTCGTGCCGAGCATTCCGCTGCCCTTGAGTATGCTGACGGTGCTGCGGATGTTCGACCACTCGCAGCGCGAGGTTGACGTTTTCGTCCGGTACCACATCCCATTCGATCAGTTGTGGGCGAAGTCGCGGCACGTGCGCGTCGGCGACGGCGTCGCCCGCATCGTGTCCCTCGAGCACCTGCTCCGGGCCAAGCAGATCAACGGGCGTCCGCACGATCTCTCGGACATCGCGGCACTCCTCGCGCTCGAAGCGCGCGGTCACGACCGGACGCCGACATGAGCGCGGGCGCGGGCCTCACTCGCCCGCGGCGCGGTAGCAGTCCATGATTGGTCGGCCGGGACAATGGGTGCTGTTTTGCACACCGAGAACGAACGTAAAACCAAATTGATACGGGGGCTT
>JAXDNZ010000627.1:0-2688 GCA_034669185.1 Hyphomicrobiales bacterium | reverse complement strand
GAGGGCGACGAGACCTTCCGCGGGCGCGAGGGCTCCCTGACCGTGACCGACATCGATCAGCATCATCCGCTGTCCGAGGCGTTCATCGCCGGTGCGGTCAGCCTCGGGATTCCGCGCAACCCGGACTACAACGGGACCAGCCAGCTCGGCATCAACTACGCGCAGCGCGCGATCCATAAGGGCCGCCGCGTCAGCGCCGCGCGCGCGTTCCTGCATCCCGCGATGAAGCGGGGAAACCTCGACGTGCGCACGAACGCGCATGCGACCAACCTGATCTTCGAAGGCAAGCGCGCCGTCGGCGTGCGTTATCTCAAAGGCGGGCGCAACGGCCGTGCCGTCGAGGTGCGGGCGCGGCGCGACGTGATCCTCGCGGGCGGCACGTTCAACTCGCCGCAGCTGCTGCAGCTGTCCGGCGTCGGACCTCCGGAAGTCCTGGCTTCGCTCGGCATTCCGGTGCGCCACGCGCTTCCCGGCGTCGGGGAGAACTTGCGCGATCACTACGCGCCGCGCTTCGCCGTGCGGGTGAAGAACATGGATACCATCAACGAGCGCAGCCGGGGTCTGCGGCTCGCGGCCGAGATCGCCAAATGGTGTTTTGGAGGAAAGAGCATCCTCGGGCTCTCGCCGACGCAAGTTTACTGCTTCTGGAAATCCGATCCCGCGCTCGAGACCTCGGATATCCAGCTCACCTTCACGCCGGCGATATACCGCGAAGGCATGCAGGGCCAGCTCGAGCTCGAGCCCGGCATGACGGCGGCGCCCTGGCAACAGCGCCCGGAGAGCCGGGGCTACGTCCGCATCCGCTCCGCCGACCCGTTCGAGCAGCCGGCGATCCAGCCGAATTATCTCACCGAGGAGACCGACCGGCGCGTGCTTGTCGCCGCGATGCGGCTTGCGCGACGCCTGCTCATGTCGAAGCCGCTCGAACCGTACTACGACTACGAGGATTTTCCCGGTCCGGGCGTGCAGACGGACGACGAGATGCTCGCCTCCGCGAAGGAACGCGGCACCACGACGTTCCACCCGATGGGGACCTGCCGCATGGGACCGCAGAACGACCCGACCAGCGTGGTCGACGATGAGTTGCGCGTGCGCGGCATCGAAGGCCTGCGCGTCGTCGATGCTTCGATCATGCCGATGATGCTCTCGGCCAATCTCAATGCCGGCGTCATGATGCTCGCCGACAAGGGCTCGGACCTCATTCGCGGCAAAGCGCCGCCGCCGCCGATCGTGCTGAAGCATTGAGTGCTCCGGCAAGCTCCGCGGCTTGCATTTGTGCCCTCTCCCCTTGTGGGAGAGGGCTTCTCAGAGGTTCAACGAGATGGCTCGGGTGAGGGGTTCGGACCCCTCACCCGACTGAGTTCGTTGACCCATCTGCAATGCCCTCTCCCACGAGGGGAGAGGGCGCATCGGCGACCTCCGCGCTCGCGGGTCCCACCGCGGGATGACGGTTCGGTATATTTGCTCTAAGCAAATCCGCATGAGCGACCCCGCCGCCAATCCGCCTGATACGACGCCGCCCGCGGGGTCTCCGGAGCAAGCTCCTGCTGCGCCCGCGATGTCAGCCGCGGCCGCGGTCGCCGCCATGGAGGCGCGCTCCGCCGCCGATGCGGCGTCGGCTATGCCGGCGGCGACGTCGGTTCCGGCCGTCGCACCGGCCGATCCGTTCACCGCGCCCGCGGCACCGCCCGACGAGCCGGCGCCGCCGCCGCACGGGTGCTTTCTCGGATCCGCGCGCACGTTCTGGCGGCTGCTCGCGCGCGGCGCTGCGCTGCTGTTCGTCACGCTCGGCCTCTACCGCTTTTGGCTCGCCACCGACATCCGCCGCTTCCTCTGGAGCAACAGCGAGATCGCGGGCGACAGCCTCGAATATATCGGCACGGCGCGCGAGCTCCTGCTCGGCTTCCTGATCGCGATCGCGCTGCTCGTGCCGATCAACATGCTGTTCTTTCTCGGCGCGTTCGCCAAAGGGGCCGTCGGCCAGCTCTCCGGCACGGTCGCGTTCGTGGCGCTGGCGCTGCTCGGCCAGTTCGCGGTCTATCGCGCGCGGCGTTATCGGCTCACGCGCACGGTCTATCGCGGCCTACGCTTTCATCAGACCGGCTCGGCCTGGCGTTACGCCGTGTGCGCGCTGTTCTGGTGGGGCATGATCGCGATCACGCTCGGGCTCGCCTATCCGTTCGCGCAGGCGAGCCTTGAGCGCTTCAAGGTCGGGCACACCTTTTACGGCGATCTGCGCGGCCGGTTCGAAGGCTCGGGGTTCGGCCTGTTCTTTCGCGGCCTGCTCATGTGGCTGCTGGTGATGGTACCGCTCCTGTTCGGGATCGTGGCGGCGATCGGCGCGGTCGACTGGACAGCGCTCGGCGAAGCCATGAAGCGCTCCAGCGATGACCCGACGAAGTGGCTCGACGAGGCGCAGATCGGAAGCGCGGCCGCGCTGGCCGCACTGGGGATCGGGTGGTCGATCCTGGCCGCTGCCGCACTCTACCCGCTGTTCCAGGCGATGGTGCTGCGCTGGTGGATTTCGGGACTGCGCTTCGGCGCGCTCACCGTCAGGTCGCGTCTGCGCACCGGCAGCGTCTATGGTCTTTACATGCGCTTTGTGTGGTACGCGTTCCTGGCCGGGCTCGCCCTCAGCGCCGTCGGCACGGTGGCGCTGCTCGTGATCGGCATGTCCGAGTCCTTGTT
>JAXDNZ010000626.1:0-3192 GCA_034669185.1 Hyphomicrobiales bacterium | reverse complement strand
CCGAGTCGTACTGCATACCGGACGAGGCCTTGTAGGGGATTTCCTTTGGCTTGATCTGGTTGCGGCGGCGAAGGGCCAGGCGGTCGATGCCCATCTCCTGCGCGGCACGATCGATCAGCCGCTCCATGTAGTAATTGCCCTCGGGCCGCCCCGCGCCGCGATAGGCCGAGACAAGCACCGTGTTGGTGAACATCACCTTGGTGCCGACCTCGATGAGCGGGATTTTGTAGACGCTCACCGCGTTCTTCACGATGTTCAGCGTCGACATCAGAGGCGACACAGGCCCGAGATAGGCGCCGGTGTTGCCGTAACCGGTAAAGCGCAGGGCGAGGAACTTGCCCTTCTCGTCGAGTGCCAGCTCGCCGTCGAACTCATGGTCGCGGCCGTGATGGTCCGAGACGAAGCTCTCGAACCGGTCGGCGGTCCATTTCACCGGACGGCCAAGCTCTTTGGCCGCATGAATGATCGGCACGTATTCGGGATACACCGCGGCCTTCATGCCGAACGAGCCGCCGACGTTTCCGCTCAGCACATGCACCTTGTCGCCGGCCACGCCGAGGATATCCACGAGCTGGCCCTTCATGCCGAACGCGCCCTGGCAGCCGATGTGCAGCGTGTGCCGCGCGTTCGCCTTGTCGAACGAGGCGATCGCCGCGCGCGGCTCCATCGCGTTGACGACGACGCGGCTGTTGATCAGCGTTAGCTTGGTGACGTGCGCGGCCTTGGAGAAAGCCTCCGCGACCTTGGCGGGGTCGCCGTAGAGATAATCGAGCGCGACGTTGCCGGGAACGTCGTCATAGAGCTGCGGCGCGCCGGGTTTCGCCGCCTCGCTCGCCTTGGTGACGGCGGGCAGTTCCTCGATATCGACCTCGACCGCTTCGGCCGCGTCCTTCGCGGCTGCCAGCGTCTCCGCGATCACGACCGCGACCGGATCGCCGACAAAGCGCACCTTGTCGGTCGTCAGCGACGGGCGCTTCGGCTTCTTCATCTCCGAGCCGTCGCGGTTCTTGAACGGCACCGCACATTTGAGCGTCCCGTAGGCGGACAGATCAGCGCCGGTGTAGACGCCGAGCACGCCAGGCATTCCCTTGGCGACGCTGGTATCGATGCGCTTGATGGTTCCGTGACCGTTCCGGCTGCGCACGAACACCGCATGGGCTTGGCCAGGCAGGCTCAGATCATCGGTGTAGCGTCCTTGACCCTGCACCAGCACCGGGTCCTCGGTTCGGCGTACCGGCTGGCCGACGCCGTATTTGTTCAAATCGAAAGCGCCGGATCGGTCTTGCACGTTCATGAGCGGAATGCCTCGCAAAATTGTCGCCTGCGATTATCACGCGGCGCGAGGGGTTCGATAGGGGGTGTGGGCCGGGCAGCCATGCGGGCGCCTCGGCGGGCAAAGTGGCCGCTTTCCCGATGCTGAATGGCGGCCAATTGCCGCGCATTAGACCATTGGCCCGAAATCTTTGCTTGGCGGCGCGGCAAACCTCGGGCAAAAATGCCGCAAAACGCTCGATACGGGAGGAACCACCATGCTTCGTTTGAAAACCCTGACGCGTCTTGCCGCCGGCGTCGCTGCCGCCGCGGTTCTGGCACTTAGTCCGCAGGGTGCGATTGCCCAGAGCGGCGAGCCGATCAAGATCGGCTTCTCGATGTCGCTGACCGGGCCGCTCGCCGCCAACGGCAAGCAGGCGCTGCTCGGTGCCAAGATCTGGGAAGAGGAAATCAACGGCAAGGGCGGGCTGATCGGGCGTCCGGTCAAGCTCATCTATTACGACGATCAGAGCAATCCCTCGCAGGTGCCGAGCATCTACCAGAAGCTGCTCGACGTCGACAAGGTCGACCTCGTGGTGTCGAGCTATGCGACCAACATGATCGCGCCCGCGATGCCGGTCGTGATGCAGAAGAACAAGACCTTCATCAGCCTGTTCGGGCTCGATGTGAACGCCGAGTTCAAATATCCGAAATACTTCTCGGTGCTGCCGACCGGTCAGGACACCAAGGAATCCTTCACCGAAGGCTTCTATGAGGCGGCGCTGAAGCAGAATCCGAAGCCGACGACCGTCGCGCTCGCGGCCGAGGACGCGGAATTCTCGCGCAACGCCTGCGAAGGCGCGCGCAACAACGCCAAGAAGCTGAACCTGAAGATCGTCTACGATCGCGCTTATCCGCCGAGCACGACCGATTACGCACCGATCGTGCGTGCCGTACAGGCGGCGAATCCCGACATCTTCGTCATTTGCTCCTATCCGCTCTCGTCGGTCGGGATGGTGCAGACCATCCACGAACTGAACTACAAGCCGAAGATGGTCGGAGGCGCGATGGTCGGGCTGCAGGCGACGGTGTTCAAGCTCCGCCTCGGCTCGAAGCTCAATGGCATCGTCAACTATGAAACCTGGGTTCCGACCGAGAAGTCGCTGAAGCCCGCCGCCGAATTCTTCAAGAAGTACCAGGCGAGGGCTGGTGCCGAGGGCGTCGACCCGATCGGCTATTATCTTGGTGGTTGGGGCTACGCCTGGATCAACATGCTCGGCGAGGCGATCGCCTCCACCAAGAGCGTCGACGACGACAAGATCGCCGACTATCTGCGCAAGACGCCGATCAAGACCATCATGGGCGACTGGAGCTACGGCCCGAAGGGCGAGTGGACCAAGTCCGGCATGATCATGGTGCAATACCACGACGTGAAGGACGGCAACGATGTCGATCAGTGGCGCGGCATGGCGGTGCAGACCGTCATCTCACCCGCCGACCAGAAGACCGGCGAGGTGATCTATCCGTACGAAAAGGCCAAGTGAGCTCTGCTTGTTCGTGTCCCTTCAGACAACACGCCGCGCCTGACCGGCGCGGCGTTTTTCTTATCCCTTCCCGCGAACCGGGGAGGAGATACTCACAGCCCCATGTAGAACTTGCGGATCAGCTCATTGTTGTTGAGCTCGTCCGCCGACTTGCCCTCGAACGCGATCCGGCCGTGCACGATCACGTAGCCGCGGTCGGCGATGCGGACCGCCTGGTTGAAATTCTGCTCAGCCATAAGCACGGTCAGGTTATATTTCGTCTGCAATTCCTTGATCACATCGATGGTGCGGCTGACCAGGATCGGCGCCAGCCCGACCGAGGGCTCGTCCACCAGCAGGATGCGCGGCGCGCTCATCAGCGCGCGCGCAAGCGCCAGCATCTGCTGCTCGCCGCCGC
>JAXDNZ010000625.1:0-2671 GCA_034669185.1 Hyphomicrobiales bacterium | reverse complement strand
AAATATTCCGAGCCGATGAAGGCGGTCGTCACTGGCCCGGATGGCGCCGACAAGCCGATCCACGGCGGCTCCTATGGCGTCGGGGTGTCGCGCCTCGTGGGCGCGATCATCGAGGCTTCGCACGACGATGCCGGCATCAAGTGGCCGGAGGCGGTCGCGCCGTTCCGCGCGGTGATCCTCAATCTGAAGCAGGGCGATGCCGCCACCGACGCGGCGAGCGAGCAACTCTACGGCGATCTGACCGCCAAGGGCGTCGACGTGCTCTACCACGACCGTGATGAGCGGCCTGGCGCGAAATTCGCAGCCGCCGACCTGATCGGCATCCCGTGGCAGATCATGGTGGGCCCCAGGGGGCTTGCAACCGGTCAGGTCGAGGTCAAGCGGCGCGCCGACGGCGAGCGCATGATGCTGAGCCCGGCCGACGCGGTTTTGCGCCTTGCCGCATAAATCTGTTCCCAGCGGCGATTTGCTGCGGTCTTTTACTGGCTTGAATCCGCCAGAATCGGATGAAATGCCGGAACTGGACGGAGATTGATGCGCGACCCCACCGGGACCCGGCCCTTCGCTCCCTTCGAATGGATGCTCTCGCTGCGCTATCTGCGCTCGCGGCGTCGCGAAGGATTCATTTCCGTCATCGCCGGGTTCTCGTTCCTCGGCATCATGCTCGGCGTCGCGACGCTGATCATCGTTATGGCGGTGATGAACGGCTTCCGCAAGGAATTGCTCGACAAGATCCTCGGCCTCAATGGCCACCTTCTGGTGCAGCCGATCGAGTCTCCGCTCACCGACTGGGAGGTGGTGGCGCAACGCGTCGCCGGCGTGCCGGGCATCCGCCTCGCGGCGCCGATGGTGGAAGGCCAGGCGCTTGCCTCCTCGCCGTTCAATGCCGCCGGCGTCCTGGTGCGCGGCATTCGCGCGGGCGACCTCGTCAAGCTCGGGTCGGTGGCCAACAACCTGAAGCAAGGTACGCTCGACGGGTTCGACACGGGCCAGGGGCTTGCGATCGGCCGCCGCCTCGCCGACCAGCTCTCGGTGCGCTCCGGCGATAACATCACATTGGTCGCCCCCAAGGGCGCGGTGACGCCGATGGGCACGACGCCGCGCATCAAGACCTACAAGGTTGCGGCCGTGTTCGAGATCGGCATGTCGGAATACGATACCGGCATCGTCTTCATGCCGCTGCCGGAGGCGCAGCTCTATTTCAACCGCACCGGCGACGTGACGGCGATCGAGGTCTATACGACCAATCCGGACCGCATCGACAATTTCCGCAAGCTGGTCTCCGATGCTGCCGGCCGCCCGATCTTCATGATCGACTGGCGCCAGCGCAACGCGACCTTCTTCAACGCGCTGCAGGTCGAGCGCAACGTGATGTTCCTGATCCTGACGCTGATCATCCTGGTCGCGGCGCTCAATATCATCTCGATGTTGCACATGCTGGTGAACGCCAAGCGCCGCGACATCGCGATCATGCGCACCATGGGGGCGACGCAAGGCGCGGTGATGCGTGTCTTCGTCATTACGGGTGCGTCGATCGGCATCGTTGGAACTATCGCGGGCTTCCTGCTCGGCCTGGTGATCTGCCTCAACGTCGAGTCGATCCGGCAATTCCTGTCCTGGCTCACGTCGACCGAGCTTTTTTCGCCCGAGCTCTATTTCCTCTCGCGTCTGCCGGCCCAGATGGACACGGGGGAAACCACGGCCGTGGTGATCATGGCCCTCACGCTGTCGCTTCTCGCGACGCTCTATCCGTCGTGGCGCGCCGCGCGGCTCGATCCGGTCGAGGCGCTGCGTTATGAGTGAGGAACGGCCGGTGGGCGACAAGGAACCGGCGATTTTCCTGCATGCGATCCGGCGGCGCTATGTCCAGGGACAGGCGACGCTCGAAATCCTCAGTGGCGCCGAGCTCGCGGTCTGGCCCGGGCAGTCGGTCGCGCTGATCGCGCCGTCGGGCGCCGGCAAGTCGACCCTGCTGCATATCGCCGGGCTGCTCGAGCATCCGGACTCGGGTGAGGTCTATGTCGACGGCAACCCCACCTCGACGCTTTCCGATGCCGAACGCACGCGCATCCGCCGCAGCGAGATCGGATTCGTCTACCAGTTCCATCATCTGCTGCCGGAGTTCTCCGCGCTCGAGAACGTCATGCTGCCGCAGATGGTGCGCGGGCTCGCCCGCAAGGAAGCCAGAACGCGCGCGGCCGAGCTTTTGAGCTATCTCGGGCTTAAGGAACGGCTGGAGCACCGGCCCTCCACTCTGTCGGGCGGTGAGCAGCAACGTGTCGCGATCGCGCGCGCGGTGGCGAATGCGCCGCGCGTGCTCCTCGCCGACGAGCCGACCGGCAATCTCGATCCGCGCACCGCAAGCCACGTGTTCGGTGCGCTCTCGCAGCTCGTGCGCGCCTCGGGCCTCGCAGCGGTCGTCGCCACCCACAACATGGAGCTGGCCCGGCGGATGGACCGGCGTGTGACGCTCGAAGAGGGGCGCGTGGTTGAGGTGGATTAGCGATCAGCCGTGGAGGCTTGAGACGCCGAGCACGCCGTTTTTCGGATCACCGAAGAGGTCGTCACCGATAGCTGAAACCCGCGCCTTCGTTGGAAGCGAGAAGGCGAGCCATCGGCCGGGATGGCAAGCCGCGCCACCAAGGCGGCCTACTTGTCGGACTTCAGCCGG
>JAXDNZ010000624.1:0-11552 GCA_034669185.1 Hyphomicrobiales bacterium | reverse complement strand
CCATGCGATGTCCGCCGAGGCGAATACGTCGGCGGGGGCACCCTGCGCGAGCTGCTTGGCGAGCGTCGAACTCGCCGCGTAGCTCACCACCACCTTGATGCCGCTCTGTTTGGTGAACGCCGCATTGATGTCGTCGAGCGCGTTCTTCATCGACGCCGCGGCGAATACCGTGATGCTCTTGTCTTGCGCCTGCGCCGGAAGCGTCGTGCCGGCGAGCAACAGGGCGGCGGACAGGATCAGATGACGGAAACGGTACATGGCGGCGGCCCATGAGCGACGACGCGCGACAACGCCGCGCGCGGATCATCGGTTGTGAGGGCGATCGATCCGGAAGCGCCGTTCCGGTAGCGATTCCGGCGGCTTACGGCACGTCGGAAGATCGCACCTGACACTATCAGGACGGCAAGCCGAGCGCAAAGGTCGGGCGGGACTTGGCGGTTGTCAGGCCGTGGCGCGCCCCGCACACTGCGCAAGACGGAGAACAGGGACATGCCCGAGGCGGCGCCGATCGACGGCGAATACGATTACATCATCGTCGGCGCCGGCTCGGCCGGCTGCGTGCTGGCGAACCGACTGAGCGCCAATCCGACTATGCGCGTGCTCCTGCTCGAGGCGGGCGGGAGCGACAACTGGATCTGGTTTCACATCCCCGTCGGCTATCTGTTCGCGATCGGCAATCCGCGTTCCGACTGGATGTTCAGGACCGAGCCCGTGCCCGGCCTCAACGGCCGTGCGCTGAATTATCCGCGCGGCAAGGTCGTCGGCGGCTCGTCCGCCATCAACGCCATGATCTACATGCGCGGGCAGGCCGCGGATTACGATCACTGGCGCCAGCTCGGATTGACCGGCTGGGGCTGGGACGACGTGCTGCCTTACTTCAAGAAGCAGACCGATCATTTCCTGGGGCAGAGCGATCATCACGGCACCGGTGGTGAATGGCGCATCGAGGCGCCGCGCGTGCAATGGGCGCTGCTCGATGCGTTCCGCGAAGCGGCCGCGCAATACGGCGTCAAGCCGATCGACGACTTCAATCGCGGCGACAACGAAGGCTCGGCCTATTTCCATGTCAATCAGAGAACCGGGCGGCGCTGGTCGGCCGCGCGCGGATTCCTGAAGCCGGTGCTCAATCGGGCGAACCTGCGGCTCGAGACCGGTTGCCTGGTGGAGAAGATCACGTTCGACGGCAAGCGCGCGAACGGGGTGCGCTGGCGCCAGGACGGCGTGACGAAGTCGGCGCGAGCCAAAGGCGAAGTGATCCTGTCGGCTGGCTCGATCGGCTCGATCCAACTGCTTCTGCTGTCCGGCGTTGGCCCGGGAAGCGCGCTGCTGGACCTCGGTATTCCGGTGACGCTCGACCGAACGGGCGTCGGACAGAACCTGCAGGATCATCTGCAGCTCCGCCTCATCTACAAGGTCTCCGGCGTGAAGACGCTGAACGAGACCTATCACTCGCTGTTCGGCCGCGCACTGATGGGGCTCGACTACGCGCTGCGCCGCCGCGGTCCGCTCACGATGGCGCCCTCGCAGCTCGGGCTGTTCACGCGCTCCGATCCCTCACGTGAGCGCGCCAACATCCAGTTTCATGTGCAGCCGCTCTCGCTCGACAAGTTCGGCGACCCGCTGCACACCTACCCCGCCTTCACGGCGAGCGTATGCAATCTGCAGCCGACGAGCCGCGGCACTGTCATGTTGCGCTCGGCCGATCCGGCCGACAAGCCGATGATCCAGCCGAATTACCTGTCGACCCACGAGGACCGGCAGGTCGCCGCAGACTCGATCCGCGTCGCGCGCGAGATCGTCGCGCAGCCCGCGCTGCAAGCCTTCCATCCGGTCGAGACGTTGCCGGGCCCGCAGGTGCGCAGCGACGATGACGCCGCGCTCGCCAAGGCGGCGGGCGATGCCGGCACCACGATCTTCCATCCCGTCGGCACCGCCAAAATGGGCTTGCCGAGCGACCCGAGCGCCGTGGTCGATGGCCGCCTGCGCGTGATGGGCCTCGAAGGCCTGCGCGTCATCGATGCTTCGGTGATGCCCACGATCACGTCAGGCAACACCAATTCGCCGACCATGATGATCGCCGAGAAAGGCGCCGCCATGGTGCTGGACGATCAAAGGCGTTGATAGTCCAAGCTTTGGCCGTGACATCGGGCGCGCCCGGCAGAACAATGCCGCACCGATCTGCGCAAGCCACGGGAGATGGGCGATGAATCTCGTCGAGCGCGTGAAGAACATCCTGCTGACGCCGAAGACCGAATGGCCCGTGATCGACCGAGAGAGCGGCGACACGGCCTTTCTGTTCACCAACTACGTCGCGATCCTCGCCGCGATCCCGGCGGTATGCGGCTTCATCGGTGCCTCGATCATCGGTGTCGCGGGATATCGATCCGGCTTCTTCGGCGGCCTGATGAGCGCGATCATCAGTTACATCCTGGCGTTCGTCGGCGTCTACGTCATGGCGCTGATCATCGACGCGCTCGCGCCGAGCTTCGGCGGGCGCAAGGACTTCGCGAGCGCGCTCAAGCTCGTCGTCTATTCGTCGACGGCCGCCTGGATCGCCGGAATCTTCTCGCTGATTCCCGCGCTCGCGATCCTGGGGATCCTCGGGCTCTACAGCCTGTATCTGCTTTATCTCGGCATCCCGGTGCTGATGAAGTCGCCGGCGGAGAAGTCGCTGGTCTACACGATCGTCGCGATCGTGTGCGCGCTCGTGGTGTGGATCGCGATCGCAATGATCCCGGCGTTCCTGTTCTGGCGGGCGCTCTAAGTAGCGCGTAGCCCGGGTTGATCAAAGCGAAACCCGGGGTGCTTGTGGCTTCTGTCCCGGCTTTCGCGCCGCTCAAGCCGGGCTACGAAAATCACGACCAAGTTACGGCAGCGCCTTGAGGTGCCGGATCGGGCGGCCGGGCGCGATCGCCTGCGCGCCGGCGATAATCGCATTCGCGTCGATGCCGTAGTGGCGATAGAGCTCGGCGAGCGAGCCGGTCTGGCCGAAGTGCTCGACGCCGAGCGCGCGGGTGCGGTGGCCGTGGATCGAGCCGAGCCAGCCGAGCGTCGCCGGATGCGCGTCCGCAACCGTGACGATGCCGCAATGGGCCGGGACGTCGGCGAGCAGCCGCTCGATATGCGAGCGCGCATGCACGAGCCCGCGCTCGCGCGCGCGCTGCGCCGCGGTCCAGCCGGCGTTGAGGCGGTCCGACGAGGTGACGGCGAGCAGGCCCACGTCGCGCCGGTCTTCGCCCATCAGCCCGACCGCCTCGATCGCCTCGGGCGCGACCGCGCCGGTGTAGGCGACGATCACCTGGCAGTTCGGCCCCGGCTTCCGCATCCAATAGGCGCCGTCGATGATCGCCTGGCGCAGATCCGGATCGATGGTGCGCTTGATCTGCTCGACCGGGCGTGTGGAAAGCCGCAGGTAGACCGAGCCGCCGGTCTCGTCACGCAGCCAGTTGCGTTCCGACGGTTCGGTCTCGCCGCCCTTCTGGATGTAGTCGAATGCCCAGGCCAGCACGACGGCGAGTTCATCGACGTAAGCCGGCTCGAACGCCGCAAGCCCGTCCTGCGCCATGCCGATCAGCGGCGTCCCGATCGACTGGTGGGCGCCACCCTCGCCCGCGAGCGTGATGCCGGACGGCGTTGCCACCAGAATGAATCGCGCCTCCTGATAACAGGCGTAGTTCAGCGCATCGAGCCCGCGCGCGATGAACGGATCGTACAGCGTGCCGATCGGGAACAGCCGCTCGCCATTGATCGCGTGCGACAGGCCGAGCGCGGAGAGCACGATGAACAGGTTGTTCTCCGCGATGCCGAGCTCGATGTGCTGGCCTTGCGGCGAGAATTCCCAGTTGAACGTGGAGGCGATGCGTTCGCTCTTGAACGTGTCGGCCATTTTCTCGCGCGCGAACAGGCCGCGCCGGTTCACCCACGGGCCGAGATTGGTCGAGACGGTCACGTCGGGCGAGGTCGTGACGATCCGTTTTACAAAATCCGTATCGCCGCGCCCGAGCTCATTGAGCAACTGGCCGAAGCCCATCTGTGTCGACATGGTGGGCTGAATCGTGACCGCAAGCTCGGCCGGCACGTCGACATGCGGCGCCTGAAACCGGCGCGGCTCCTTCGTGGCCAAGGGCAAGCGATCCAGAAATGCCTGCATCTTGTCGGCCGGTACCGATAGGCCCTCGAACTTCTCCCACTCATGGCCCCGGCGCACGTGCATCGCTTCGCGCAGCTGGTCCATCTGCCCGGGCGTCATCATGCCGGCGTGATTATCCTTGTGCCCGGCGAGTGCGAGTCCTGAGCCCTTGATGGTGTAGCAGATGAAGCAGGTTGGCCTCTCATTCTTGGCCGCCTCGTCGAACGCCTCGATCAGTGCCGGCAGGTCGTGTCCGCCGAGATTGCCCATCAGCCGCGCAAGTTCCTGGTCCGAGCGCTTGTCGATCAGGCGGCTCACCGGCCCCTGATCTCCGAGATCGTTCATGAGGCGCTTGCGCCACGCGGCCCCGCCCTGGAACGTGAGCGCGGAGTAGAGCTGGTTCGGGCAACTGTCGATCCAGGTTCGCAGCGCCTCGCCGCCCGGCTCCCTGAAGGCCGCTTCCTGCAGCGAGCCGTGCTTGACGATGACGACGTCCCAGCCGAACGCCTTGAACAGCGCCTCGTAGCGCGCCCACAGGCCTTCGCGGATCACGGCGTCGAGGCTCTGGCGATTGTAGTCGATCACCCACCAGCAATTGCGCAGGCCCTGCTTCCAGCCTTCGAGCATCGACTCGAAGATGTTGCCTTCGTCCATCTCGGCGTCGCCGACGAGCGCGACCATGCGCCCTTCCGGCTTGTCCGATTTGAAGTGGGCGCGGACGTAGTCCTGCACGAGCGAGGAAAACAGCGTCTGGGCAACGCCGAGGCCGACCGACCCGGTCGAGAAGTCGACGTCGTCGGTGTCCTTGGTGCGCGAGGGATAGCTCTGCGCACCCTTGTAGCCGCGAAAGGCTTCGAGCTTCTCGCGCGTCTGCTTGCCGAGCAGGTACTGGATCGCATGGAAGTTCGGCGAAGCGTGCGGCTTGACGGCGACGCGATCCTGCGGCCGCAGGACGTGGAAGTAGAGCGCCGTCATGATGGCGGCGAGCGAGGCGGATGACGCCTGATGCCCGCCGACCTTCAAGCCGTCGGCGCTCGCGCGGATGTGGTTGGCGTGATGGATGGTCCAGCTCGAGAGCCAGAGCACCTTCTGTTCGAGCGCGCCTAGGATCTGCAGCTCGTCCGCGCCGAGTTTCTTGCTTCCGCCCGCCACGTCAGCCGACCTTGCCGCCGTACTGCTCGTCGGTCACGTACTCCATCCACTCGACGTGCTTGCCGTCGAGCGATTCCTGCATCGCGATGTGCACCATGCCGGTGTCGGGCGCGGCGCCGTGCCAGTGCTTTTCGTTCGGCGGGATCCACACCGTATCGCCAGCGCGGATTTCCTGAATCGGACCGCCCGCGGCCTGCACGCGGCCGGCGCCCGAAATGACGTGCAGCGTCTGCCCGAGCGGATGCGTGTGCCACGCGGTGCGCGCGCCCGGCTCGAAGCTTACGCGCCCGGCACGGATGCGCGCCGGCGCGGGCGCCTCGATGATCGGATCTTGCCACACGACACCGGTGAAGGATTCCTTCGGCTGCCGCCGCGTCGGCACAGTCCCCAGTTTCTTGACGTCCATGTTCTTGTCCTTGCTTCAATCACTTCACGATCGCCTGATAGACCAGCGTGCTGTTGCCCAGGCGAATGCGCCATGAACACGACGCAATTCTTCCTTCGGGTCGGCCCACCAGTTGGTACCGCTCGCGCCCGGCCAGCCGATATCGCCGGCCGATTCCATCACGCGCCCGCGGCCGGCCCTCGGCATGAGAGCCGCGACGAGGCCGCATCATAGCCGGTTCAAGGCGCCAAAAGCACCTGTTTGCAGGCGGCCGGCAGGTCCGCCATCGTCAGCGGCGGCTTCGGCTTGACCGGCTCCTTCGGTGGCGGCGGATTGAGAACCGAGTCGCGCAGCCAATACTCGAAGTCCTTCGGCGTGCAGCCTTCGTCGTCGCCGGGCGCCTCCTGGCCCTTGCAGTCCGGACTGCCCGGCTGACACGCCATGCGCACGTGGAAATGATAGTTGTGCCCGTACCAGGGGCGCACCTTGTGCAGCCATTTGCGGTCGGTGCCGGCGTCGCGGCAGAGCGCCTTCTTGATTGCCGCGTTGACGAAGATGCGCTCGACCTTCGGATCCTGCGCCGCCGCCTTGATCACGGCGGTGTGACTCATCGTCCAGACCTTCGGATCGACGTCCCGCTTGTCCTCGGCCAGCATGTCGACCGCCGGCATCTCCTCGCGCGCCTCACGCGAGAGCGGCGTCTTCGGCATCGGGGTGAGCCAGATGTCGGCATCGATCCCGACCTGATGGCTCGCGTGGCCGGTGAGCATCGGTCCACCGCGCGCCTGCGACAAGTCGCCGATCAGAAGGCCGGGCCAGTCCGAGACTTTCGGCACCTGCGCGGCGAGCCGCTCCAGGAATGCGATCAGCTCGGGATGGCCCCAGTTGCGGTTGCGCGAGAGCCGCATCACCTGCCAGGACTTGCCGTTGATCGGCAGCGCGACGCCGCCGGCCAGGCAGCCGCGCGTATAGAATCCGATCGAGCGCGCTTCCATCGACGCCGGCGTCGGCTTGCGGCCGAACAGGTCGCGCGCAGCGGTCTTGGGATCGTTGGGATTGGCAAGCGGCGGTAGCGGCTGTGGATCGACCGTGCCCTTGTCCTGTGCGCGCGAGGCTGGCGCGACAAGGAGCTGGGCGGTGATCAGGGCCGTGTAGATGATCGGTCGCATCATCGGGGAACCATGCCATGAGGTTCGCGAGTCGTCACGGCGACAGATGGCCAAATTTTGACGGCGAATGCTACCCGCCTGTTGGTGCTTCACCGTTGGGGACAGCCTTTACCAAGACGCAGCAAGGCACGTGCACTCGAGGCCGCGGCGAGGCAATATCATCCCGCTGGTTTTTGGCTGGGGAGCCGTCATGCGCCGTCTTGCAGTTCTCGCCGCTGCGCTGTTCTCGCTGGTCTGTTCGGATGCCGCGACCGCGCGCGTGACCGTGCAGATCGACAAGTCTTCGCAGCGCATGACCGTCTCGGTCGACGGCACGACGCGCTACACGTGGCCGGTCTCGACCGGACGCGGCGGCTACGGCACGCCGAGCGGAACGTTCCATCCGCAGATGATGATGCGAAGCTATTTCTCCAAGAAATATTACGGCTCGCCGATGCCGCACTCGATCTTCTTCTATTACGGCTTCGCGATCCACGGCACGAACGACATCGCGCGGCTCGGCGGTCCCGCCTCGCACGGATGTGTGCGTCTGCATCCGAGCAATCCCGCGACGCTGTTCACGCTGGTGCAGCGCGCGGGCGCCGCCAACACCGACATCATCATTTCGGGCTGGTGATCTACTCGATCACGATTTCGCCGATCATGCCGTGATCGGCGTGGCTCTTGCCGTCCTTGCCGACAATGCCGCAACGCAGGTCGTGCGCGCGTCCCGCCGCGACCGGCACGAACCACCACTCGGCGGCGTGTCCCGGATAGACCTCGATCTCGCGGATCGCGCCCTTGAACTCGGCGAGCGTGATCGTTTTGCCGTCGCGCGGCTGAGTGACCTGAACCTTGCGTGTGTAAATCAGCGGCGTGAACGCATCCGACGTAAAGTAGTGCGGATCGTCGCTCGGATTGCGTAGGATCAGCTTGTAGAGCTTTCCGGTCTCGAACTTGAGCTGGCTCGGGACGAACGCGTGCTGCCCCGGCTTGCCGAGGTCGACCGTGACCTCGATCGGCGTCTGCCGCGACAGGTCGCCGGCACTCCAGGCAGCGCCGGCACCCACCACGCCCCCCGCGATAGCGGCAATCAGCAAGGCCCGGTGTAGACCGGATTTCTCAAGTGGGACCATGGCTTATGCCCCCGTCGGCATCCGCGGCACCGGGCCGCGCCGAATTCGCTATCGCTTATTATTTGCAACTAGGAACCGGGGGAATGGGCCGGATTGCCGCAGGCTACCCTGCCCGCCGTTTGCGGGTGGCCGCCGCCTTCTTGGCCGAGGCCGAGCGCGCCGCCGCCGGGCGTTTCGCCGCGGCGCGTCCGCCGAGCCGGCCGCCCTTGCGCGAGGAGACGTGCGTGTCCGGCACGCCACGACCGGAGCCGCTCTTGTTACCGCCCCCTTCCTCCTTGTTCACGGTCGCCCAGGCGCGGCGCTCCGCCTCGTCCTTCGGGACGCCGCGATCCTCGTAGCTTTCCTCGATGTGCTGCGCTTTGCGCTTCTGGCGGTCGGTGTATTTCGCCTTGTCGCCGCGCGGCATCACGGCCTCCTGCCAGGGTCATGGAACCCGTCTCAACGCCCTATTTCGGATGCGGTTCCAGGAACATAGCGCCCGCGGGCCGGTTGCCATCGCAAGGGACACGGACAACGTCGGAAGGAGAGCCCAGATGGCAACGGCCACGGTGGAGAAACGCGAAACGGCGACCCTGATCGGCAGCGACAAGGTGGAAGGCACCAACGTCTACCGCTCGAACGGCGACAAGATCGGCGCGATCGAACGCGTGATGCTCGACAAGCAGTCCGGCAAGGTCGCCTATGCGGTGATGAGCTTCGGCGGCTTCCTCGGCATCGGCCACGACCACTATCCGGTGCCGTGGTCCCTGCTGACCTACAACACCAGGCTCGGCGGCTACGAGGTCAACATCTCGGACCAGCAGCTCACAGGCGCGCCCAAATACGCCAACGACAATGATTGGGACTGGGAAGACCGCAAGCGCGCCCAGCAGGTGTTCGACTATTACCGCGTGCCGCCGTATTGGATGTAACGCGACGGCCTGAGCCGGACGCGTGAGCCGCTGCTTTCGGGATTTGCCCGAGGCAGCGGCTCATTGCGTCGGACTTTGCCGCGCAAATTCTGGTCGGCGAACAAAGCCTGATGGTGCACTCTGACCGTAGCCGGCATCGGTGCCGGGCGCGATCTCGGAGTGCCGATGTTCAGTTATTTCTCGCAGAGCGCGGGCCAGATCCAGGACGGGCTCCTGTTCGGCCTGGGTCTGCTCACGGTCTATCTCGGCGCGGTCCTCACCGGCGTGCTGATCCGCTCGCTCGGCGGCGCGGGAAGCCTCGGGCTCACCGTGCTCGGCCGCTATCTCACCGGCTGGTTCGACTATGTGCGCGGCAACGACCGCAACACCATCAACGTCACGCTCAACATGGTGGTCGACAACCATCTCAAGTTCGACACGCTCATCGCCGACCGGCGTCTCTGGTACGTCTGGCCGAACGCCTACCGGGTCCACCTGATCCGCAAGGCCGCGAAGCGCACCACCAAGGATGACCCGGTGGTCCATTTTCCCGCGGAGAAACCGGGGCGCGGCATACGGCAACGCATTACCGACACGGTGGCGAGCGTGAAGATCTCCGAGAACGGCCGGAGCGAGCGAGTCCCGCTTATCCGCGACGACGACTACCGCGCCGCCTATGCGCCGCTGATCGCGCTCATCGCCGAGAAATGCAGCGGTGGCGACTCGATCGATCTCGCCGCCGGCCGGCCGATGGACGAGCACCGCTTCGTCATCGCGCTAACCTTCGAGCAGCTCGACCGGCGCCGCGCGCGCCATCTGCGCGCGATGGTGATGTTCGAGCCGATGCTGCTCGGCCTGCCTGAGGAGCTGCCGCGCGTGGATTTCGAAGAGCACAAGACGCGCTACCGCACCTTGCTGGCGATCGCGAGGCAATATCGCGGGCATCCGGAACGCTTCGGCGTGGTCAGGATCTGGCGGAGGAAGGGGTCGTAACTCGCAACCCCTGCGGGTGAAGCTCCGCGGTCTTTGCACACTCGGGACATCGGATGACGCGGAGCCGCGCATCACTGCCGGTTCATTTCGCAAACATCCCATGCTACCGCTGCGGTCTGGAGCGCGGAAATCCCGATGTCATCGTTTCTCGACACGGTCTCGATCTGCAGGCGGGCCGAATCTCCCCCGGCCCCGGTATTGACCCGATCGGGCGGCATCGGTCCGGTGCGGCGCTCGCTTCCTGGTTCCTGGCTCGTCTCCTGATGTGGTTGCCGGGACGGCGCAGCGCGCCGATGCATATCGCGATACTGTCGTTCGACCGGCCGCATTACTTGCGCGAAGTGCTGCACAGTTTGCGCAGCCAGGTATCGGAGCGCGATGAGGTCATCCTGGTGCAGGATGGTGCGCGCAATGCCTGGAGCGGCCGCATGAAGGCGAGCCCGCAGCACATTCAGCAATGCATCGACATCTTTCAGAAGATCGTCCCGTGGGGGACCGTCCTTGCTTCGGAAGGCAACATCGGCATCGCCCTGAACTACGAACGCGCCGAGACTCATCTGTTCGAAACACTCCGAAGGCCCCATGCGCTCATCCTCGAAGACGACCTCGTTCTTTCTCCCCAATACGTACGCGTGATCCGATCGCTTCTGAAGATCGCGCACAACGACAGGCGAATTGCGTACGTTTCGGCATGCGGCGACATGTGGGCGTCGCTGGAAGAGCAACGCGCGCGGCTGCGAGAGCTGCGCCATATGCACGAGAACTGGGGCTTCGCGATGACGCGCGAGGCGTGGCTCGACGAACGCCCATTTCGGCGGGAGTACCTCGATCTGCTCGCAGACCGGGACTATTCCGAGCGCGACGGGGCCCGCATCGTCGAATTTTACCGCCAGCGCGGATGGAAGATGAAAACCACGAGCCAGGATTCGGCGCGATGGATCGCATCGGTCGAGCTCGGCAAGGTCCGCCTCACGACGTTCGCCTGCCATGCGCGCTACATCGGCGAGGTCGGCCAGCATTTCGGCCGGGAGCTCTATTACCGGTGTGGATTTCACCGGACCCTGATGCTGGATGTGCCCGCCGCCGAACCGCAGCACCCGACCTCAGCGCAAATCGCGTCCTGGCTGGAACGCGAGCGGGAGCGTTTCCGGGAAGGCACGGAGCCGTTCTACGAGGGGCACGGGTCGTGATCGAGGTCGCGATGCGAGCCGATCCGGTACAACGCGGGCGCAGCACGCCTTAAACATCCACCTTCAGCGCCGCGATGAAGGCCTCCTGCGGGATGTCGACCTTCCCGTATTGGCGCATCTTCTTCTTGCCTACCTTCTGCTTGTCGAGAAGCTTGCGCTTGCGCGAGATGTCGCCGCCGTAGCACTTTGCCGTCACGTCTTTGCGCAGCGCGCGCACGGTTTCGCGCGCGATGATCTTGCCGCCGATGGCGGCCTGGATCGGCACCTGAAACATGTGCGGCGGGATCAGCTCTTTCAGCTTCTCCACCATGGCGCGGCCGCGTTGCTCCGCGCGAGTGCGGTGCACCAGCATCGCGAGCGCGTCGACCGGCTCGTTGTTGACCAGGATCTGCATGCGCACGAGATCGGACGGCTTGAAGTCGGTCAGGTGATAGTCGAACGACGCATAGCCTTTCGATACCGATTTCAGCCGGTCGTAGAAGTCGAACACGACTTCATTCAAAGGCAAATCGTATTTCACCATCGCGCG
>JAXDNZ010000623.1:0-4807 GCA_034669185.1 Hyphomicrobiales bacterium | reverse complement strand
GAGCAAGCTCTTCAAGCTCGAGAGGATCGCCGGCCAGCCGATGCGGCCGCCCGCGAGCATCGCCTCCGGCACATCCCACTGATGCGCTTCGGTCATCGTCAACCGCACGCTCTCGCCGGCCTGCTCGATCTCGTAAGTCACGAGGCATTCGGGCAGTTCGCGCATCTCGGCGATCCAGTCGACCGTCCAGGTCACCGCGAGGCGGCGGGGCGGATCCCACGTCACCACCTTGCCCCTCACGTCGACACGCCCATCCGGCATGCGCAGGATGAACGAGCCGCCCGGCTTCGGCTCGATCTCGATGGTGCGTCCGAAGAAATATTGTTTGGTGAGCGCAGGGGTGGTCAGCGCCTCCCACACCTTCTGCGGCGTTGACGCGACGTAGCTGACGTAAACGGTCTTCGGCTTGAACTCCGTCATGGCTAATGCTTCACCGCGATGGCGCTTCGATTCACTATTGGTCAGGATGTCCGGCAGCGGCGGCCGGGGCGCGCCTTGCAGCGCTTGTATGTCGCCTTGTACCGGTACGACGGCGTGATGCCGCTCCCGCTCGGCACGGGCGACGGCCCGGTCTGGAAGGTCACGCCGGGTAAGGGCGCGGGCGGCGACACAACGGACGGCACCGGCGCCGGCGGCGGCGCGGGCGGCAGCGGCGTGAAGGTCGGAGCCGGAAGCAACGTGCCCGGCTGTTGCGCGAACGCTGCGGGGGGTAGCGCGAGGACGCCAACGAGCATGACGACGATCGCCTTCATGACGGTCCTCCCATCGCAAGCCTTGCCCAGACAACGCGCGCGACACCCAGGACGGCAAGGCCCGGCGGATCACATCTTGCTGAGTTATTCCTCCGGCGCCTCGATGATCGGATCGTAACGCGCCGCATCGAGGCCGAGCAGATTCCAGGATTGCTGCATGTGCGGCGGCAGCGGCGCGGTCACGTCAATGACGCCGCCGCGCGGATGCGGCACCGCGATGCGGCGCGCCAGCAGATGCAGACGGTTCTGCATGCCGCCCGGTAACTGCCAGTTCTCGATCTGAAAGTACTTCGGATCGCCGACAATCGGATGGCCGACATGCGCCATGTGCGCGCGGAGCTGATGCGTGCGGCCGGTGACCGGTTTGAGCGACACCCAGCCGAGCGCCGATCCGGCCGTCTCGACCACCGCGTAGTAGGTGACGGCGTGACTTGCGCCCTCCTCGCCGTGCTGGGCGATCCGCATGTATGAGTCTTCCTCGCGTTCCTCCTTGGCAAGAAACGTCGAGATGCGGCCTTGGCGCGGCTTCGGCACGCCGGCCGTGAGCGCCCAATAGATCTTGCGTGCCGAACGCGAGCGGAACGTCTTCGCAAGCGCCGCAGCGGCAAAGCGCGTCTTGGCGACGAGCAGGCAGCCGGCGGTGTCCTTATCGAGGCGATGCACCAACCGCGGCCGCTGTCCGTCGACGCCAGGCTGGCGCAACACCTCCAACATGCCGTCGATGTGGCGCGTGGTGCCGGAGCCGCCCTGCACCGCTAACCCGAAAGGCTTGTTGAGCACGAGCACGTCGGCGTCCTCGTGCAGGATGATGGACCTCAGGAAATCCCGCGTCTTCTCGTCGCCGGCCGAGAGGCGTGTCTCCGGCTTCGGACCGCCGATCTTGAGCGGCGGAATGCGGATCGCCTGTCCCCCTTGGAGCCGGTCCTTCGGCTGCACGCGCTTGCCGTTCACCCGCACCTCGCCTTTGCGGATGATGCGTTGGATGTGGCTGAACGACAGGCCCGGAAACCGCGCCTCGAAGAAACGGTCGACGCGCATGCCGGATTCGTCGGCGCTCGTCGTCACGGTCTGCACGCCGGTCGCCACCATGGGAGGCGGCGGCGCCGCGGCGGGCTTCTCGACAATTGCCTCACGTCCCGGCCGCGGCGACGTCCTGGCGGGCGCAGCATTGCGGGGTGCAAATCCCGGCTTCGCGTTCCGTGGCGCATACGCGGACTTCGGCTTGTTTCGTGGCTTGGACGAGCGGTTGTCGTCGCGGCGCCCCGGCCCGCCACGTCCCGGCCCCGGTCTACCGCTGTCCGGTCCCGACTGGCCGCGTCCCGGCCCCGGGCGGCGACGTCCGTGCCGGCCTGTTCGCTTCACGGGCATCGCTGCATCTCGGTCTTCTCGCCATTCCATGTCACCAGAAGACGCGAACCCTTCATCTCCAGCGAGATCGGATGCCGCATGCCGTTCGAGCAACGGCCCTCGATGTAGAGCCCGCGATCGGCCTTGTACATCTTCCCGAACATGCAGCTCTCGGAGGCGAGGCTGGCCGACGTCGCGGTCACGACGAGCGGCCCCGCCTTGGTCTCGCCGAAGCAGTGCTGCTGATCGACGGCCCACCGGCCGAACTGCGGCTCGGAGGCAAACGCCGGACAGACGCACCCAAGCGCGAATGCCGCAACGATCAACTTGCTCACTTATTCCGTTCCCCGCGCAGCTTCGCCCAATAGTCCAGCCGTTTCCTGATCTCGCGCTCGAAGCCGCGTTCCGGCGGATCGTAGAATTTTTGTCGGCCGAGCGCCTCGGGGAAATAGTCCTGCCCCGAGAACGCCTCCGGCGCGTCGTGATCGTATTCGTAGCCGGCACCGTACTCTTCATCTTTCATCAGCCGGGTCGGCGCGTTGAGGATGTGCTTCGGCGGCAGCAGCGACCCGGCCTCCTTGGCGACCTTCATCGCCTGCCCATAGGCGACGTACGCGGCGTTCGACTTCGGGGCGGTCGCGATATAGATCACGGCCTGCGCGATCGCGAGCTCGCCTTCGGGGCTGCCGAGGAAGTCATACGCATCCTTCGCGGCATTGCAGATCACCAGCGCCTGCGGGTCGGCAAGCCCGATGTCTTCCACCGCCATGCGCACCACGCGGCGCGCGAGATAGAGCGGGTCCTCGCCGGCGTCGAGCATGCGGCAGAGATAGTAGAGCGCCGCGTCCGGGTCCGACCCGCGCACCGACTTGTGCAGCGCCGAGATGAGATTGTAGTGGCCGTCCTGGCTCTTGTCGTATATGGGCGCGCGCCGCTGCACGATGTCCTGCAATTGCGCTGCGTCGAACGTCTCGCCCTTGCGCGCCGCGCGCCAGACCTCTTCGGCGAGCGTGAGCGAGGCGCGGCCGTCCCCGTCGGCCATGCGCACGAGCGAGACGCGCGCGTCTTCATCGAGCGGCAACGCCTTGCCCTCGATCTCCTCGGCGCGCTTGAGCAACTGCTGGATCGCGGCGGCGTCGAGCGGCTTGAACACGAGCACACGCGCGCGCGACAGCAGCGCGGCGTTCAGCTCGAACGACGGGTTCTCGGTGGTAGCGCCGACCAGTACGACCGTGCCGTCCTCCATCACCGGCAGGAAACTGTCCTGCTGCGCACGGTTGAAGCGATGCACCTCGTCGACGAACAGGAGCGTCCCCTGCCCGGTCTCGCGTCGGGCTCGCGCCGCCTCGAACACTTTCTTCAGGTCGGCCACGCCGGAGAATACCGCGGAGATCTGCTCGAAGTGCAGCGCGGTGGCATCCGCAAGCAGCCGCGCCACCGTTGTCTTGCCGGTGCCGGGCGGGCCCCAGAACACGAGCGAGCCGAGTGTGCGGCTCTCCAGCATGCGCGTGAGCGCACCGTCCGGGCCGAGCAGGTGATCCTGCCCGACCACCTCAGCAAGCTTGGTCGGCCGCAGCTTGTCGGCAAGCGGACGTGGCGCGTCCGCCTCGAGGCCGGCGGCTTCGAACAGGCTGGGGCCGCGTCTGGGCTTCGCGCTCACCCCGCGAACCTGACCGAGATCTGCTGACCGCCCCGGATGATGGTGATGTTCCAGCGCCGCCCGTCTTTCGCGATACGGTCGAGGTCGCGCGTACGCGCGATTTTCTCTTCGTTCACCACCGCGATCACGTCGCCGCGCTGGAAGCCCAGGTTCTGGGCGACCGAGCCTTCGGCGATCTCGAGGACGACCACGCCCTCGGTCGAGGGATCGAGCCGCAGCTCCTCGGCGAGCGCGGGCGAAACGTTCGCGACTTTCACACCCATGAACGGCGAGCGTGAGCGGATCACGATCTCGTCGCGCGGCGTCTCAGGCGCGGTCTCGAGCGAAATCTTGAGCGTCGTCTCCTTGCCGCCGCGCAGGATGCCGAGTTGCGCGGTGCCGCCAAGCGTCTTGGTGGCGAACCGATAGTCGAATGCGTTCGGATCGTCGACCACCTGCCCGTCGATCGCGACGATCAGGTCGCCGGTCTTCAGGCCCGCCCGAACCGCCGGGCTCGGATTGGAGATGCTCGCGACCAGCGCGCCGGCCGGACGCTTCAGGCCGAGGCTCTCGGCGATATCCGGCGTCACCGCCTGAAGCTTGGCGCCGAGCCATGGCCGCTTCACCGTCCTGCCACCGCCCTTCGCGGAGGCGATCACGACCTTCACCATGTTGACGGGGATCGCAAAGCCGATGCCCTGCGAGCCGCCCGAGCGGGAGAAGATCGCCGTATTGATGCCGACAAGCCGGCCGGAGAGGTCAACGAGCGCGCCGCCGGAATTCCCCGGGTTGATCGCCGCGTCGGTCTGAATGAAGAACTGATAGTCGGTGATACCGACCTGCGTGCGCGCGAGTGCCGACACGATGCCATGCGTCACGGTCTGCCCGACGCCGAACGGGTTTCCGACCGCCAACACGACATCACCGACCTGGAGCTCGTCCGAATTACCCGGTTCGATGGCGGCGAAACGTTCGCGCCCATCCTTGATGCGCAGCACGGCAAGATCGGTCCGTGCGTCCTTCAGCACGATCTCGGCCTCGAACTCGCGCTTATCGGCGAGCGCGATCT
>JAXDNZ010000622.1:0-17628 GCA_034669185.1 Hyphomicrobiales bacterium | reverse complement strand
GCGGGCCGCGCTCGATCGCCCTGCCCCCTGAAATCACGATGATCTCGTCCATCTCGACCACCGAGGTCAGGCGGTGGGTCGACCAGATCATGGTGCGGCCCTTGGCGACCTTCAGCAGCGTGCGGTTGATCGCAGCTTCCGTGGTCTGGTCGAGCGCCGAAGTGGCTTCGTCCAGCAGCAGCACGGAAGGATTACGGATCACCGCGCGCGCGATCGCGATGCGCTGGCGCTGGCCGCCCGATAGTGTCACGCCGCGCTCGCCGACCGGGCTGTCGTAGCCCTGCGGCAAGCGGGCCACGAATTCCGCCGCGCCCGCAAGCTCGGCGGCGCGGCGGACGTCGGCATCGGACGCCCCCGGCCGTCCAAAGCGGATATTCTCGGCGACCGAGGCCGCGAACACGACGACGTCCTGCGGCACGAGCGCGATGCGGCGGCGTAGTTCGTGCGGATCGGCGTCGGCGACGCGCATGCCGTCAAACGTGATGGCGCCGGACGCGACGTCGTAGAAGCGCAGCAGCAGGTGAAACACCGTGCTCTTGCCCGCGCCCGAGGGGCCGACGATCGCGACCTTCTCGCCGGCGCGCACGCGCAGCGACACGCCGGCGAGCACGAAGGTATCGGGGCGCATCGGATAGGCGAAGCGCACCGCCTCGAACGCGACTTCGCCGCGCGGCGGTGACGGGAGGGCGACCGGATGCGTCGGCGCCGTGATTGCGGGTTTGACCGACAGGATCTCGACCAGGCGCTCGGTCGCCCCTGCGGCTTGCGAGATCTCGCCCCAGGTCTCGCTCAGTTGTCCAAGGCCGCTGGCGGCGAACGCCGCATAGAGAACGAATTGGCCGAGCGTGCCGGGAGAGAGGCGGCCGGCGAGCACGTCCTGTGCGCCGACCCAGAGGATCATGACGACGCTCGCGAACACCAGGAAGATGACGATCGCGGTGAGCACCGCGCGGGCGCGGGTGGAGCCGCGCGCGGCCGCAAACGCGCGCTCGACCGCGCCGGAAAAGCGCGACGTTGCGAGCGTCTCGTTGGTAAAGGCCTGCAGCGTGCGGATCGCGCCGATCAGTTCGGCCGCGTAAGCCGATGCATCGGCGAGCGTATCCTGAGCGCCGCGGGAGCGCCGCCGGACCAGGCGGCCGAACGCGACCAGCGGCAGCACGATCACCGGGATTGCCAGGATCACGAACAGGGAGAGGCGCGGGCTGGTCACGACCATCATGACGGACGAGCCGATGAACAGCACGAGATTGCGCAACGCGACCGAAACCGCGCTGCCGACCGCGCTCTTGATCTGCGTCGTATCGGCCGTGAGCCGCGAGGTGATCTCGCCGGTGCGCGAGCCGTCGAAGAAGACGGCGGAAAGCTCGGTCAGGTGCGCGAACACTGCGATGCGAATGTCCGCGACCACACGCTCGCCGAGGATCGTGACGAGGTAGTAGCGCGTCGCGCTTGCGCCCGCGAGTACCGCCGCGACCGCGATCATGACGGCGAAATATTGATCGATCAGTCCGATGCGCTCGGCCGAAAAGCCGAAATCGATCATGCGCCGCACCGCGAGCGGTACGATCAGGGTCGCGGCTGCGGCAACGAGCAGCGCCATTAAGGCCGCGATCACGCGGCCGCGATAGCGCATGACGTAGGGGAGCAGCGCGATCAGCGGGCGCACGCGGTTGCGGCTCGCGACGGCCGCCGGAACCGCATCGTCCTGCTTGCCTTCAGCGGCGCCAAGCTCGGCGCCGCGCGCATCGCTCATGAAAGTCTCCCCGCGTCCGATGACTGGGCGACATTGCATCGGGCCGGGGGGCCTGACAATTGGCCGGTTCGGCGGCTTGTTTCGCTGTGCCGGCTGGGTTATAGAGCCGCCGACTTTCCATACAGACAGACCGCGAACGGCGCAGGAACCACGCCATGAAAGCCGATATTCATCCCGATTATCACACCGTGAAGGTGGTGATGACGGACGGTACCGAATTCACCACGCGCACGACCTGGGGCGCTTCAGGCGACACCTTGCGGCTCGATATCGATCCGAAGTCGCACCCGGCCTGGACCGGCGGTCAGCAGCACCTGCTCGACCGCGGCGGGCGCGTCTCGCGCTTCCAGAAGAAGTTCGCGGGACTGGGCGGCAAGAAGTAAGCTTTCCCGCCAGCCGGAAACGTCGAAGGCCCCGCGAGAGGGGCCTTTTTCTTGCGCGCCGGTGTCGCGGAATCGCGCGCTACGGTGCGCTCCGCTCGAATGCGGCCTTGAGCAGGCCGAGCTGACGCTCGACCGGATTGTTCGACGCACGCTCGACCGGCGCGCTATGGATCGTGGCATCGAGGCGGCGCACCCGGTCAAGCAGCGCGAGCGAGCGCTCGATCAGATCGGTGAGGCGTTCGGGCAGGAGCTTCAGCGTGCCGGCATCGGCGCGGTTGTCGAGCGAGAGCTTGACCTTGGTTTTTTCCTTGTTGGCCTGGGCGAGCGACATCTCACCTTCCTTCACGGCGCGGTGCAGCAACAGCCAGGAAGCAAGCTGCATCAGGCGCGTGGTGAGCCGCATGCTTTCGGTGGCATAGGCGAGCGCGGCGGAGCGTTCGAGACGCTTGGAATCCTGCCGGCCGGGGCCATCGAGATAGCTCGCGGTTTCCTCGACCAGCGCCATGCCCTCCTTGAACAGGATGGCAAATGCCTGCGAACCGGCAAGCCTTTCGCTGAACGAGACGGGCCCCGTGCCCTGGGCCGACCTTTCGGACATAACTCTACGCCTCACACTACGGCCGCTAGTATCGCTACGCCGGGCGTCGTGTCTAGGACCCGTCAGCCACACTTGCGGTCATAGTTTCCGCGTCCGGCGTCGCCGCGCCGCGCTAAAATACCGGAATGTCGGGCTGGAAAAAAAAGGAGCCGCCGTCGCCGGCGGCTCGAAGGTGATAACAGGGAGGCGTCAAACAGAGTGGACAGGAGCCACTCGACGTCCAGAAGCTGGACGATCTCAGTAATGAAGGGGAAAGCTTAACAACTGGTTAAGATTTTAACCAAGATTGAAGGAAAATCGGTCCGGGGCGGGTTTTACCGCTTGAAGAACTGGTCGGCCGCCGTCCGCGTCGCCTGCTTTTTCGCCTTGTCGGCTTCCAGCCGCGCTATCTCCCCGTTCAGCAGCCCGACGCGCTCGTCGAGCTCCTCGACGGAGAGCAAGGTCAGGTCCTGCCCGATCTCGTGGACGATCTTCTTCTTCGGCCGGTCGTCGTCGTCGATCGCAGGCATGCTCGCACCTCCGGCAAAAGTTTAGACCCGGTTTCGGCGGTTGTCACACAGGCCGCCGCCGACTAAGCAGGCGGTCCGCATCCGACAAGCCGAGGTCCGAATGTCCATTCCCTCCCGCATGACCGCTATCGCGATCCGCGCACCGGGCGAGCCCGACGTGCTGGTGCCCGAGGAGCGTCCCGTACCGTCGCCGGGGGCAGGCGAGGTGCTGGTCAAAATCGCGGCTGCGGGGATCAACCGGCCGGACGTGATGCAGCGCCAGGGCAAGTATCCGCCGCCGCCCGGCGCGCCCGACATTCCCGGGCTGGAGCTCGCCGGCGAAGTGGTCGCGCTGGGCGAAGGCGTGAAGCGCTGGAAGGTCGGCGACAAAGTTTGTGCGCTGGTGCCGGGCGGCGGTTACGCCGAATATTGGGTCGCGCATGAGAGCACGGCATTGCCGGTGATTCCGCAGCTCACGATGATCGAAGCCGCGGCGATCCCCGAGACGTTCTTCACCGTCTGGCACAATGTGTTCGAACGCGGCGCGCTCAAGGCCGGCGAGACGATGCTGTGCCATGGCGGCTCATCCGGCATCGGCACCACGGCGATCATGCTGGCGAAGAATTTCGGCGCGCGCGTGATCGTCACGGCCGGCTCGCAGGAGAAGTGCGACGCGTGTCTCAAGCTCGGCGCCGACGTCGCGATCAATTACAACACGCAGGATTTCGTCGCCGAGGCGAAGAAGGCGACCGGCGGGAAGGGCCCGGAACTGATCATCGACATGGTCGGCGGCGACTACATCGACCGCAATTACGACGCGGCCGCGGTCGATGGACGCATCGTGCAGATCGCGTTCCAGCGTCCGCCCAAGGTCGCGGCCGATTTTCGCCGCATACTGGCGAAGCGCCTGTGGCACACGGGCTCCGCGCTGCGTCCTCGTCCGGTCGAGCAGAAGGCCGCGATCGCGCGCGCGATCGAGGAGAACGTCTGGCCGCTGATCGCGGCCGGCAAGGTGAAACCGGTCATCTTCAAGACGTTTCCGCTGCGCGAAGCCGCAGCCGCCCACGCGCTGATGGAATCGAGCGCACATATCGGCAAGATCGTGCTGACGAACTAGGCGCCTTGCGCTCGCCCTCGCGGTTTTGCCGTTTGCGCTCAACTGGCGGCGGCCGATGTTTGCCAGCATACGGATGACGATGCTTGTTATGTTGCTAGCCGTGACCTTTGTTCTTGCCATCTTCGAAGCCTGGAGGCTGCGCGCCCAATGGTCGTTGCCGGTGACGCGGATCGTCGCCGGCGCGTCCCTGGCGACAGCCGCGTTCGGCTTCGTCGTGACCGCTTCCGGCGAAGTGCAGTTCCGTTCGGCGCGCGAGCGCGTGCTCAGCGCGGACCCCCAGCAGCTTGAAAAGCTCGGTCGGCACGTAATCGTCGGTTACCGCAACCGTGCCGATTTGAACGCGCTGATCGAGCGCCGCGCGATTGCCGGCATTTTCCTGAGCGGCAACTACTCGCAAGGAAAGACGATTGCGGGGATGGCGCGTGATATCGCGTCGCTGCAGGATACGCGCCGTCGCCAAGACCTGCCGCTGTTGTGGGTCGCGACCGATCAGGAAGGCGGCGGCGTGTCCCGGCTGTCGCCACCGCTGCCGTTTCTGCCATCCCTCGCCGACGTCATCGCGCGCAAGACCGATCCGAATGAGCGCGAGCAAGCCGTGGTGCAATACGCCAACCGGCAGGGCCGCGACCTCGCAGCGATCGGGGTCAATCTCAACTTTGCGCCGGTCATCGATCTCAACTACGGCATCGTCAATCCGCAGGATCGTCTGACGCGCATCAGTACACGCGCGATCTCGAAAGACCCGGCGGTCGTCACCGATGTCGCAAGTACCTACTGCGCGACGCTGTTGCAGAGCCGCGTGCGTTGCACGCTCAAGCATTTTCCAGGTCTCGGCCGCGTAGTCGGGGATACGCATATCCGCACCGCGGAACTCAACGCGGGACCTGATGAACTTGCGCTTTCGGATTGGCTTCCGTTTCGGAAGCTGATGTCCGACTACCGTGTGTTCACGATGCTCAGCCACGCGCGGTTGACCGCGATCGACAAGGACCAACCGGCCTCCGTATCGCAGGATGTCATCGGCGGACTGTTACGTGAACGCTGGAAGCACGACGGTGTCCTGATCACGGATGACTTCAGCATGGGCGCGATCACCGCCAGCCGCGACGGCATCGCGGGCGCCGCCGTCGCGGCGCTCAATGCCGGGGTTGACCTGATTTTGATGAGTTACGACCCCGATCAGTATTTCCCGCTGATGGACGCGCTGTTGCAAGCCGACCGCGACGGTCGTCTGCACCAGGACGTGCTCGCGCGAAGCGACGAGCGGCTGCGTCGCGCCGCGATCTTCGAATAGCCTTTCTTGCCGTGTGATCGCTGTTAACCACGCGGCGTCCAATTTCGCCATAATCGTTAAGAAGCACTTGAACTCCTTGCTCTCTGCCGGTCGGCCCAGTAGTGATCGGGCCTTGGCTGACGGGGTCGCGGAGCGGGAGGTCGACGTTTTGCGTCTTTTGCGCGCCGTGTACGCGCTTGCAGTCCTGCTCGGCGTCGTCGCGTTCGGCGCCGATGTCGCGCGCGCGGTGGAGGCGATCAACGTCAAGATCGACGCCCCCGCGATCGATCTCACGGACGCGATCGAGCGCCCGAAGTCCGATACCGACCGCATCCAGGTCTCGACCGCCCCCGGCGCCGACGGCATCGTGCGCCGCATCGAGGTTCGGGGGCGCGAGGCGGGAAATCACTGGGCGGTGTTCGCGCTGGCCAACAACAGCGACGAGCAGATCGATCGCCTGATCGTCGTGCCGCACTACCGCATGGTCGCGTCCGGCCTGTTCTGGCCTGACCTCGGTCTCTCGCGCATCGTCAACGTCACGCCGAGCTCGGGCGACCGGCCGGATCGCATCGATAGTCCGAGCGCGGACATTTTCCGCATCACACTCGATCCCGGCACGGTCATCACCTACGTGGTCGAGCTGCGTACCGACAAGCTGCCGCAGCTCTATTTGTGGGAGCCTGACGCCTACAAGGACAAGGTCAACTCGTTCACGCTCTACTACGGCATCGTCATCGGCATCGCCGGCTTGCTCGCGCTGTTTCTCACCATCCTGTTCGTCGTGAAGGGCAGCGTGATGTTCCCGGCCGCGGCGGCCCTTGGCTGGGCTGTGCTGGTCTATATCGGCACCGACTTCGGATTTTGGGGCAAGGTGTTCGATCTTTCCCCCCAGACCGAGCGCATCTGGCGCGCGTCCGGCGAAGCGATCCTCGCCGCGACGTTGGTGGTATTCCTGTTCGCCTATCTCAATCTTAACCGCTGGCACGTGCGCTACGCTCATATCACGGCGGGCTGGCTCGTCTTCCTCGGCGCGCTCGCGGCGATTGCGGTGTTCAATCCATCGATCGCCTCAGGCGTGGCGCGCATGTCGCTGGCGCTCGTCGCGCTCGGCGGTCTCGGCTTGGTCGTCTATCTGGCGACGCATAGCTTCGACAGAGCGGTGCTGCTGATCCCGACTTGGCTGCTGCTGGTCGCCTGGGTTTTCGCCGCGAGTCTCGCAGTGACCGGCATCGTGACCAACGACATCGTTGCGCCCGCGCTGCTCGGCGGCCTGGTGCTCATCGTCATGCTGATCGGCTTCACGGTGATGCAACATGCCTTCGCGGGCGGCGTGGCCGTCGCGATCGTCTCGGACATCGAAAGACGGGCGCTCGCCCTGACGGGCGCCGGCGACATGATCTGGGATTGGGACGTGCCCAACGACAAGGTCTTCACCTCGCCTGAGACCGAGACCCTGCTCGGCCTCAGGCGCGGTGCGCTCGCAGGCTCCGCCGCGGACTGGCTGGAGCTGCTGCATCCGCTCGATCGCGACCGTTTCCGCGCCTCGCTTGACGGCGTCCTCGACCAGCGCCGCGGCCGGCTGTTTCTCGAATTCCGTCTGCGCACCCCCGACGGCCACTACATGTGGTTCGCGTTGAAGGCGCGTCCCGTGGTCGGCTCGGATGGCGAGGTTGTGCGTCTCGTCGGTACGCTGACCGACGTGACGGAGTTCAAGACCGCCGAGGAGCGTCTCCTGCACGACGCCGTGCAGGACAATCTCACCGGCTTGCCGAATCGCGAACTGTTCCTGGACCGGCTCGAGGCTGCGCTCTCCTTCGCCAAGGCGGACTCGACCATCCGCCCGACCGTGATGGTGATCGATCTCGACCGCTTCAAGCAGGTCAACGATTCCGTCGGCATCGCGGTCGGCGACTCGATCCTGCTGACGCTGGCGCGCCGGCTAAGCCGCCTCTTGAAGCCGCAGGATACGCTCGCGCGGATGGGCGGCGATCAGTTCGGCTTGCTGCTCCTCTCCGAGCGCGAGGCACCGCGCATTACGGCGTTCGCCGACACGATCCGCCGTACGCTGCGCGCGCCGATCACCTTCAACGATCGCGAATTGCTGCTGACGGCATCGATCGGACTCGCGCTGATCGATAGTCAGCCGCAGCGCAACGAAGACTTCCTGAAAGACGCCGAACTGTCGATGTATCACGCCAAGCGCATCGGCGGCGATCGCATCGAGGTGTTCAAGCCGGCGATGCGCACGCGCAAGAACGACCGCACGACGCTCGAAGCCGACCTGCGCCGGGCGATAGAACGCGACGAGATCGCGGTCGTCTATCAGCCCATCGTTTGGCTGGAGGACCGATCGGTGGCGGGCTTCGAGGCGCTGGCGCGCTGGGATCATCCCAAGATGGGCCGCCTGCCGCCATCGGACTTCATCCCGCTCGCCGAGGAGACCGGGATGATCGTCGAACTCGGCCTCTCGGTGCTTGACCGCACCGCGCGCCAACTCGCGGCGTGGCAGCGCTCGACGCGGCTGCGCTATCCGCTGTTTGCGAGCGTCAATCTGTCGTCACGGCAGTTGCTACGGCAAGATTTGATTCAGGATCTGCGCACCGTGCTCGCGCGCTCGGCACTCGCGCGCGGCTCGCTCAAGCTGGAACTGACCGAATCGCTGGTGATGGAGAACCCCGAATACGCCGCGCAGATGCTCACCCGCATCCGCGACCTCGGCGTCAGCCTCGCGCTCGACGACTTCGGCACCGGACATTCCTCGCTCGCCTACCTGCAACGCTTCCCATTCGACACGATCAAGATCGATCAGTCGTTCGTGCGTATGAACGGCAAGGGTGCACGGCCGGTGATCCTGCGTTCGATCATCTCGCTCGCCCACGACCTCGGCATGGACGTGATCGCCGAAGGCGCCGAGAAAGACACCGACGCGGCGGAGCTCTACCAGCTCGGTTGCGAATATGCGCAAGGCTTTGCGTTCGGCGGCCCGCTCGCGCCCGAACAGGCGATCGCGCTGGTCAATCAGGATCCGGGGCTGGCGCGTCAGGCCGACGCCGGCTGATCGTCAGGCGTGTCCGGCTTCACTCGAGAGCATGCCGGGATCGATGCCAAGCTTCTTCAGCGCCATTTCGTATTTGTGCTCGACGTCCTTGCCGAAGATCAACTCGCTGTCCGCGTCGCAGTTGAGCCAGCCGTTCTCCTGGATCTCGGTCTCGAGCTGTCCCGGCGCCCAGCCCGCATAGCCGAGCGCGAGCACCGCGCTCTCCGGTCCCTTGCCGCGGGCGATCGCTTTCAGGATATCGAGGGTGGCGGTGAGGCAAATGCCGTCGTCGATCGGCAGCGTCGAATTCTCGATGAAGAAGTCGGCCGAATGCAGGACGAAGCCGCGCCCGGTCTCGACCGGCCCGCCCTTGAGCACCTTGACGGTGCCGGCGCTCGACGGCAACTGGATCAGGTCCTTGGCCGGAATCACCTCGAGCTGCACCAGAAGATCGGGAAACTTGATGTTCGAGGCCGGCTGGTTGACGACGATGCCCATCGCGCCGTCGGAGGAATGCGCGCAGATATAAATCAGACTGCGCGCAAAGCGCTCGTCGCGCATTGCCGGCATGGCGATCAGCATCTGTCCGTCGAGATAACCCCGCTTCGGGGGTTTGTCCTTTTTCAGCGCCAGTTTCATGCGCAAAGATTACCTTGTTCGCCGTTTCGTGGGAATCGAAACTTCTGTCGCGCTTGGGTTCCGATCACGACGATTTCAATGGCACGGCACCATCATCGTCTCTAAATCGGTTACATGACGGTGATGTCCCGACGATCACGCCGAGCAGCGATACTGGCTGCGAATCTTGTTTTCTTATTGGCAATCGTGCGGCCGGTGCTCGCGGCCGATGCGTCGCCATGGGATGGCGGAAAGCACACCGCGATGCGGCTGATCGCCGGCGCGACGATGCAGCGGGCCGGCGTGGAGGTCAGGCTCGCACCGGGATGGAAAACGTATTGGCGTTATCCGGGCGACTCCGGAATCCCGCCGCGTTTCGACTTCGCCGGCTCGCGGAACGTCAAGTCGATAACGGTGCGCTGGCCGGCGCCGAAGCGGTCCATCGACGAGAGCGGCACCACGATCGTTTACAAACACGACGTCGTGTTTCCGCTCGAGATCATACCGGAAGATGCCGCCAAACCGACGACGTTGCGGCTCAAACTCGACTACGGGGTATGTGCGAAGATCTGTGTGCCGGCCGACGCGAGGGGCGAGCTGACCGCCGAGGGCTCCAGCACGTTCGCCGAACGTATCGCTGCAAGCGAGTCGCTGGTGCCAAAGCCCGCGGCGCTTGGCGTGGACGGCGCGCTGAGCATTCGCGCGGCGCGGCGCGAGGGAAACAAGGTCGTGGTCGATATCGCGGCGCCGGCCGGCGCGGACGTTGAGTTGTTCGCCGAAGGACCGGCGCCGGACTGGGCGCTGCCGGTACCGACGCCCGTATCCCAGACGGGCAGCTTGCACCGCTTCGCATTCGATCTCGCCGGGCTTCCACCCGATACCAAACCCGACGGCGCCATGCTGACGCTCACCGCAGTTGCCGGCGATCAGGCCATTGAGGTGCCTTTCCGTCTCGACTAATCGGCTGAAGACGCTAAGTTATCGCTCCTGATTTCATCGATCTCAACCACCCACGAGAGGAAAACACCATGGCCATCAAGGTCGGCGATCGTTTGCCCAATGCGACATTCATGACGATGACGGCCGACGGCCCGAAGCCCAAGACCACTGACGAGATTTTCAAGGGCAAGAAAGTGGTGCTGTTCGCCGTGCCTGGCGCCTTCACGCCGACCTGCCACAAGAACCACATGCCGGGTTTCGTGCAGAACTTCGACAAGATCAAGGGCAAGGGCGTCGACGCCATCGCGGTCACGGCCGTGAACGACGTCTTCGTGATGGATGCCTGGAAGAAGGCGAGCGGCGCCGAGAACATCGAAGCCCTTGCCGATGGCAGCGGCGATTTCGCGAAGGCGCTGGGCCTGTCCGTCGATCTGGGCGCGCGCGGCCTCGGCACGCGCTCGCAGCGGTACGCCATGATCGTCGACGACGGCGTGGTGAAGACGCTCAACATCGAGGACGCGCCCGGCAAGGCCGATATCTCCGGCGCGGAGAACTTGCTCAAGGGGATGTAACGCTCGTGTCGCGTCCGCGAAAGCGGACGACCCAAAAAGCGTCGACTGTTTCAAGTGGCGCGCGGTTTGACAGCCGCGCGCCGCTTGCGTCTGCCAGATGCCGCGCTTTCACGGGGCATGACGAGAGCGGGATTGATTCCCTGTTTCGCCTCTTCCCTCGCCTCGTGCACCAGCTCGTCGGCGCGCTCGTTGTAGTGATCGCCGGAGTGACCTTTGACCCAATGCCAGTTCACCGTGTGGGGTTGAGCCGCGGCGTCGAGGCGGCGCCACAAATCGTCGTTCTTCACCGGCTCCTTTGAGGCCGTGCGCCAACCATTGCGTTTCCAATTGTTGATGTATTTCGTGATGCCGTCGCGCACGTATTGGCTATCTGTGTGCATGTCGACCAGACATCGCCATTTCAGCGCTTCAAGCGCCGAGATCGCCGCCATCAGCTCCATGCGGTTGTTGGTCGACGTGGGCTCGCCGCCCTTCAGCTCCTTCTTGTGGTCGCCCAGGATCAGGATCGCGGCCCACCCACCGGGTCCCGGATTGGGCGCACATCCGCCGTCGGTATAAATCACCACATGATGCTTCGGCGGTCCCTCGCTCATGCGTCGAGCCCGTAGTCGCGTACGCTGGTGACGGCCTGGTGGAAGCGCAGCTTGCGGAAATATTCGAGCGGGTCCTTCGGCCTGACGAGCGCGCCGGCCGGGACATCGAGCCAGTCGACCAGGCGCGTGAGCAGGAAGCGCAGCGCCGCGCCGCGATTAAGGAGCGGCAGCGCGGCCCGCTCCTCGAGCGTGAGCGGCCGACGAGCCATGTAGCTCTGCAGCAACGCGCGGCCCTTGGTGACGTTGTAGGAATGATCCGGCTCGAAGCACCATGCGTTAAGGCAGATCGCGACATCGTAGGCAAGCGTATCGGTGCAGGCGAAATAGAAATCGATCAGGCCCGAAAGCTTCTCGCCGAGGAAGAAGACGTTGTCGGGAAACAGATCGGCATGGATCACGCCTTCAGGGAGCCCGCTCGGCCATGCGCCTTCGAGCAATGTCAGCTGGCGTTCGATCGCGTCGCGCAGTCCGGGCTGCACTGAATCCGCGCCGGCCGCGGAGGCGACGTAGAGCGGCCGCCAACCCTCGACCGAAAGCGCATTGCGCCGCCTCATCGGAAAATCCGCGCCGGCAAGATGCAGCTTGGCCAGCGCTTCGCCGAGCGCCGCGCAGTGGTTCGCGCTCGGCCGGCGCATCGACATGCCGTCGAGGAAAGTCACGATCGCGGCCGGACGGCCTGCGATCCAGCCGATCATGTCGCCGGTCTTGCTCTTCACCGGTTGCGGGCAGGTGAGCCCTCGCGCGGCCAGATGCTCCATCAGATTGAGGAAGAACGGCAGGTCCTCAGGCGCAACGCGCTTCTCGTAAAGTGTCAGGAAGCAATAACCGCGCGTGGTGTGCACCAGGAAATTGGAGTTCTCGACCCCTTCGGCGATGCCTTTGTAGGAGAGGAGCTCGCCCAGATCGTAGTCGGCGAGGAAGTCGGTCAGATCCTCAGCGGTCACGTCGGTATAGACGGCCATCGTCTTGTTCCCTTGGGACTTTTCGCCGAGTTCCAGCCGCGCGGGCTCCGGAAATGGGCCGCGCGGGCCCGCGCTGTCAAGCGTCCCGGAAAAGGCGCATACCTCGCCAATCCGTATTGGACATGCCCAGGTCGCCTGACTATATTCCGGTCACCTTTCCGTCATCCCTGATGACAACAGGCTTCGCCCGCTTGGGCGGGCGAAGCGCGAAGGAGATTTGTCCATGGCAACCATGCCGCTGATGCCGAAGGCGACCGCCGTCTGGCTCGTGGATAACACCGCGCTGTCGTTCGACCAGATCGCCGACTTCTGCAAGTTGCATCCGCTCGAGGTCAAGGCGATCGCCGACGGCGACGCCGCGCAGGGCATCAAAGGTCTCGATCCGGTCTCGACCGGCCAGCTTTCGCGCGAGGAGATCGAGAAGGGCGAAGCCGATCACGACATCCGCCTGCACGTCGCCGACCCGAAGGTGCGGCTGCCCGAAGCCAAGAAGAAAAAGGGCCCCCGCTACACCCCGGTGTCGCGCCGCCAGGATCGTCCGAATGCGATCCTCTGGCTCGTGCGCAACCATCCGGAGCTCAAGGACGCGCAGATCATGCGCCTCGTCGGCACCACCAAGTCGACGATCGCCGGAATTCGCGACCGCACGCACTGGAACGCCGCGCAGCTTCAGCCGCTTGATCCGGTCACGCTCGGTCTGTGCTCGCAGATTGACCTCGACTTCGAGGTGCAGCGCGCCGCGAAGGAAAAGCCGGTCGCCGAGCCGCGCGGTTCGACGCTGCTGCCCGCTGCGGTCACCACCGCCGCTGCCGAAGCGAAGGCCGAAGCCGAGCAGAGCGCCAAGAAATCGGGCGACGACCTGAGCGTCGAGTCCGTGTTCGCCAAGCTCAAGCAGATCGGCAAGGGCGAAGAGAAGCAATAGCCGCTAGCTCGCGACGACCGGCACCGTGTAGTTGAGCGCGAGCCGGCCGCCGTCGACATAGATTGTTTCGCCGGTCAGATAGCTCGCATCATCCGAGGCTAGAAAGGCCGCAACCGCCGCGACCTCGTCCGGTTCGCCGACGCGCCGCAGCGGCGTGCGCGACAGCAAGCGGTTCTTCGCCTCCTGGTCGGTCGCAATACCTTTCAAGATATCCGTCATGATCGAACCGGGCCCGATCGCGTTGACGCGGATGCCGTAACCGGCGAGCGACAGTGCCATCACCTTGGTGAGTTGGTCGACGCCGCCCTTCGAGACGCAATATGGCACCTGGTTGGGGATCGCGACGCGCGCGTTGATCGAGCTCATGTTGATGATCGCGCCAGGCCTTTTGCCGGCCTTGACCTGCGTGACCATCTGCTTCGCCGCGAGTTGTCCGATCAGGAAAACACCCTTCAGGTTCACGCGCAGCACACGGTCGAAGTCGGCCTCCGCGATATCGAGGAAGTCGGCCGTGTGGATGATGCCGGCATTGTTCACCAGAATGTCGAGATCGCCGGTGAGCGCGCAGGCCTCCGCGAGGACGTTTCGTGCATCCCCCGGCGCGCCGACGTCGGTACGTACGAACCGCGCCGCGCTCCCGAGCGCGCCCGCCGCAGCCTTGCCGGTGGCTTCGTCGATGTCCGCGATGACGACGCGCGCGCCCTCGGCCACGTAGCGCTTGGCGACCGCAAGCCCGATCCCGCGCGCGCCGCCGGTGACGATCGCGACCTTGTTGTCGAGCCTGCCCATCATGGCCTCCATGCCAGCCCGCGGCTTGCGCGTGCGCTGATTATCAACCAAATCCTAGCCGAGTGAAAACGCGAGGAGCTGTGATGCGCGCCGTCGGCTACAGGAAATCCCTCCCCATCGATCAGACCGAATCCCTGATCGATCTGGACATCGACAAGCCGACGCCGAAGGGGCGCGACCTTTTGGTGCAGGTCAAGGCGATATCGGTCAATCCGGTCGACACCAAGGTGCGCAAGCGCGCGGCGCCCAAGGATGGCGAGGCGCCGAAGATCCTCGGCTACGACGCGACCGGCGTCGTGGCGGCGGCGGGAGCGGACGTGACCCTGTTCAAGCCCGGCGACGAGGTCTGGTACGCGGGTTCGATCATCCGACCCGGTACCAATGCCGAGTATCACCTGGTCGACGAGCGCATCGTCGGCCGCAAGCCGAAGACGCTCGGCTTCGCGGAAGCCGCCGCGCTGCCGCTCACCTCGATCACCGCCTGGGAAGTGCTGTTTGACCGCTTCGGCATCGCGCGCGGCGGCGGCGAGAACAAATCGCTCCTTATCATCGGCGGCGCGGGCGGCGTCGGCTCGATCGCGATCCAGCTCGCGCGCACGCTGACGAAGCTGACCGTCATCGCCACCGCGTCGCGGCCGGAGACGCAGAAGTGGTGCAAGGAGCTCGGCGCGCATCACGTGATCGATCATGGAAAGCCCATGCCGGAGCAACTGAAAGCTATCGGCCACCGCTTCGCGGACTACATCTTCGGCGTCACCGAGTCGGGCGAGCACTTCGACGCCATTGCCGAGATGGTGGCGCCGCAAGGCAAGTTCGGCTTGATCGACGATCCGAAATCGCTCGACGTCGCGAAGCTCAAGGGCAAGAGCGTTTCGCTGCACTGGGAGGCAATGTTCACGCGCTCGACTTTTCAGACGCCCGACATGGACGCGCAGCACAGGCTGCTGAACGAGGTCGGCGGGATGGTCGAGCAAGGCACGATCCGCACCACCGTCGCGGAAAATCTCGGCACCATCAATGCCGCCAACCTGCGCCGCGCCCATGCGATGATCGAGAGCGGTCGCACGCGCGGCAAGATCGTGCTGGAAGGATTTTAGGCGCGCATGATCCCGAAAAGTGGGAACCGGTTTTCGGACAAGATCATGCGCGGAAGGACATAATGCACGAAACCGACGTCGTCGTCATCGGGGCCGGCGCGGCCGGCGTCGCGGCGGCGCGCGCGCTGAGCGATCACGTGTCGGTCGTGGTGCTGGAGGCGCGCGATCGTGTCGGCGGGCGGGCATGGACGTACCACGCCGACGGCATGCCGCTCGATCTCGGCGCCGGCCACCTGCATTCCGCCGACGAGAACGATTGGGCGAAGCTCGCGCCGGCGCTCGGCTTCACCGTCGATCAGCGGCCGCCCTCGTGGGCGCGACCGGCGTACGACAAGAATTTCCAACTGCACCAGCAGGACGATTACTGGGACGCCTGGGAGCGCCTCTACGCGCGCATCGACCAAGCCGCCGAAGCCGGCAGCGCGCAGCGCATGTCGGACTTCCTCGAACCGGACGGACGCTGGAACGCGCTGCTCGGCGCGATGGCGACCTACATCAATGGCGCCGAGTTCAGCGAGATGGTTGTGGGCGAATACGCGCGCTATCACGACAGCGGCATGAACTGGCGCGTGCGCGAGGGCTACGGCGCGTTGATCGCCGCTTATGCGGCGCCGCTCGACGTGCGCCTGAACTGTCCTGTCACGTTGATCGAACATGCGGGCAAACGCGTGCGCGTGACCATGCCACAGGGCGAGATCTCGGCGCGTGCCGCGATCGTCGCGGTGCCGCCGGGCCTGGTCGCGAACGAGACGCTGCGCTTTGCGCCCGCGCTGTCCGACAAGCTCGCTGCGGCGCATAAACTGCCGCTGGGCGTTGCCGACAAGGTGTTCCTGCGCGTCGACGCCCCGGAGGACCTCCCCATCGAGACCCGCCTGTTCGGCGCGACCGACACCACGGAGACCGGCAATTACACGCTGCGACCGTTCGGCCGGCCGCTGATCGACGGCTATTTCGGCGGCAAATTCGCGCGCGCGCTCGAAATGGAGGGCGAGGGCGCATTCGCGCGTTTCGCGATCGAGCAGATCTGTGCGGCTCTGGGCAACGACATGCGCAAACGCCTGCATCCGGTTATCGAGTCCGGGTGGGCGCGCGATCCATGGTCGCTCGGCGCGTATTCGTATGGCAGCGAGGGCGCACAGGCCGCGCGTGCCGCGTTCGCCGCGCCGGTCGACCGCAAGCTGTTCTTCGCCGGCGAGCATTGCTCGGACGCCGATTTTTCCACCGCGCATGGTGCGTATCGCACCGGCGTGAAGGCGGCCGCGGAGGTTATTGCGGCGTTGCGGAAGCGATCGGCGGAAGATTGAAGCGCCGTCGCGCGGTCAGGCAGGAGTCATCGCCAGTAAGGCATGCGCGGCAAACTTCGGGCCGCACGGCATAGAGCGAGCACGCGGTCGCGGCGCCGACGTCGCCTTGGAGAGCGATGCAGCGATCGCCGTCGCAGCGGATCGTGCCGCGCGCGTCGTCGACATACTCGCGCGGGATCGCCTCGATTTGCTGTTCCGTCTCGAGCCCGAAGCGCGGCCACTCGGCCGAATAGGCGCAGCAGGCGCCGCACGCCCGGCATGTTGCCTCGTCGAGCGAAATCATGGGGAGGGGGGTTATTTCTCGTCGATCTCTTCGAGCATCGGGACGCCGCCCTCTGCATCGTCGGCGCCGTCCTTGGCCTCGGCATCCTCCGCGACCGCGGGGGCGGCCTCTTCGGCCAGCGTCCCCATGCTCCGGGCAGGTCCGCTGTTTGGATCGTACACGCTGCGCGGCGCAGATCCGCTGCGCCCGCGCGGCGGGGGTGCTTTCGGGATGACGAACACCGTCTCGCAAGCCGGGCAGACGATCGGATCCTTGCCGAGGTCGTAGAACCTGGTCTCGCATCCGCCGCAGATGCGCTTGGTGCCGAGTGCTGGATTTGCCACTGCATGTCCTTTGCCGGAAAGGGCCGGCGCGCCGGGCTTACAGCATCGCGGCGGGATCGCCTAATACGCAACGCTCCTCGGGATGAGGGTCTGTGTATGGCTCCTCGGGATGAGCTCAGAGTCCATTCCGGTAGACCACCTTCCCGCCCACCACTGTCAGCAGCGCCTTGGTGTCGCGGATCGCGTCCGGCGGCACCGACAGGATATCCTGCGACAGCACCACCAAATCGGCGAGCTTGCCGACCTCGATCGAGCCGCGCTCCTTATCGACACCCATCACGCGCGCGTTGTTGATGGTGTAGAGCGTCAGCGCCTCCTTTGCGGTGATCGCGTGTTCCTTGCCGAGCGCGTAACCCTTCAGCACCTGGCGCGTCGTCATCCACCACATCGACAGATAGGGATCGACCGGCACCACCGGCCAGTCGGTGCCGCCGCCGACCAGCACGCCGGCATCGATCACCTTGCGGATCGGGATCGCGTAGGCGGCATGCTCGTCGCCCCACCAGCGCCTCTGGTTGTGACCGAGCAGCACCGGATGGTCCTGCATCGTCGCCAGGATGCCGATCTCGGCCATCTT
>JAXDNZ010000621.1:0-3238 GCA_034669185.1 Hyphomicrobiales bacterium | reverse complement strand
CACGCCTCGCCGTCGCGTTCCTCGATCGCGCTGTGGATGCTCGAGGAGGTGGGCGCGCCGTATGAGGTGCACCTCTTGAAGCTGGACAAGGGCGAGAACCTGACGCCGCAATACAAGGCGATCAACCCGATGGGCAAGGTACCGGCGCTCCGGCACGGCGACACCGTCATCACCGAAGTCGCGGCGATCTGCACCTATCTGGCCGACGAGTTTCCCGCCGCAAAGCTCAACGTGCCGATCGGCACGCCGCTGCGTGGCGTCTATCTCAAGTGGCTGTTCTTCGGCCCGGGCTGTTTGGAAGGGGCCGTCATCGATCGCGCCGCGCCGCGCAAGGATCCGCCGCGCCGCGCGATGCTCGGCTACGGCGATTTCGAGACGACGATGGACACGGTCGCGGCGGCCGTGGCCAAGGGGCCCTGGCTGATGGGCGAGCAGTTCACCGCCGCCGATGTGGTGATCGGCGCGAACATCCGCTGGGGCATGAGGTTCAAGATGCTACCGGAGCGGCCGGAGTTCACCGCCTACGCGGCGCGCATTGCGGCGCGTCCGGCGGCACAGCGCGCCGAGGCGAGGGACAAGGCGTTGGCCGCATAATAGGCTCTCATTCCCGCCTGGAATCACATCCCAAGGACATCACGAATGCGCGCGCTTCTCTTCCTCCTTGGAATCATCCTCATCGTCATCGCCGTCGCTTACCTGCTGATCCCGGCGGATGCGCTGCCGACGTGGATGCCCGGCTATGAGGCGGGCCGGACGGCCACACGCATGAAGCACGGGCTTGCGGCCGGTGGCGTCGGTATCCTGTTGTTCATCCTCGGCTGGTTCGTCGGCCGGCGTTGAACCGGCGCACCGGCCCGCGCGACGAAGGAGCGTCGGGGGACGCAAAGGGATAGCCATGTCCGCCGCCACACCGTCCGACCCGGTACCGCGCCGCTCGCGCCTGCTCGCCGGAGTTCTGAGCTTCATCGCGCCGGGGGTCGGCCATCTCTACGTCGGCAGGCCCCGCCGGGGGCTCGTGCTGTTCCTGACGTTGCTGGCGCTGCAATTCGTCGTCGTGGCCGGCGCGTTCATGGTCCCGCCGACGTTCCGCGCGGTGGTCTCCTTCGGGTTTGCGATACTGGCGGTCGCGGCCGCGGTCTTCCTGTTCACCATCGTCGATGCGGTGCGCCTTGCGAACCGGGGCGGTGGCGCGCCGCCGCCGCGCTGGTACGTCGGCGCGGGCGCGGTCATCGCCGTGTGGATTGCGTTCTTTGCGGCGAGCGAACTGAACGCCGTGGCCAAGACGCAGATGCCGTGGCGCAACTTCTCGATCCCCTCGGCCAGCATGGAGCCGACCCTTCATGTCGGCGAGTGGATCATCGCCGACATGCGGCATTTCGAGAAGCACGCGCCCGCGCGCGGCGACCTTGCGATCTATCGCCTGCCGAGCGACAACGAAACCATCTACATCAAGCGCATCGTCGGGCTTCCGGGCGATCGGGTCGCGTTCCGCGACGGTCATGTCGTCATCAACGGTAAGGCCACGGACGAGCCATTTGCGGACTTCGGCGACCCGAAGGCGTTCTTCAACACCACGGCCGAAGTCACCGTGCCGCCGGACCAGATCTTCGTCGCCGGCGACAACCGCGCGAACAGCTCCGACAGCCGCGTGCGTCAGCACGGCATGGTGCCGTTCGGGAATCTGATCGGCCGCGCCACCGAAGTGTTCATGACCGAGGACTGGAATCGTGCCGGCCTTTGGATCGGCTCGCCGAAGATGCCCTGATCACTCGGCGACAAGATCGCCGAATTCCGGATGCGCCGCGATGTAGTCCGACACGAACGGACAAAGGGCCTTCACTGTCAGTCCTTCGGCGCGGGCGGCCTCGAGCGCGCCCTGGATCAGCGCCGAGGCGATGCCGCGGCCGCGCAGTGCGCGCGGGGTCTCGGTGTGCATGAAGCTAATGACGCCGCCGGCGCGGTGGTAGGTGGCGAACGCGACGCCGCCGCCGGCGTCAAGCTCGAAACGGCGCAGCGCGGCGTTGTCGCGGACCGAGGACATGAGCCAACATATAGGACGGCGCGCCCCGGAGCGAAACGGTTGCGTGCAAGGCCCGAGCGTACGCGCACGTGCGGGCCCGCGTTCACATAGGTCAATGCCTGTCCCGGCGGTCAATCGCGGTCGCGTACGCCGCTGAAAGTCGCGTCATTCGTCGCTGCGAGCCGCGCCGACAACGCCAGGGCGTTCTCGCTCGCCGCACCCAGCGCCGTGTTGTCGAAGATACACCACGTGGAAGTGCCGGCGGATGCGGCGCGCCGCAGGTGATCCGCATAAGACGCAATTTGCTCCGGCGTGTAGGCCGAGTAATAGACGCGCGGCGATCCGTGCAGGCGAAAATATCGGAGGTCGTCCGATCCACCCGGCTCTGCGGCTGCCGGTATGACAGCCGGGTCGGCGGCGACGCGCGCGACCCGGTGCTCGGTCAGCAAGGCCTCGGCGCCGGCTGTGAACCATGTCGCGTGGCGCGGCTCCCATGCGATGTTGCCGGCGTTGCGTGCGCGCAATGCGGCGAGGAACGCGGACGCGGTGCGCGCATCGAAGGCGAGGCTCGGCGGCAACTGGAACAGCAGAACGCCGAGCTTGATGCCGAGACCGCCCGCTTCGGCAAGAAAGCGGTCGAGCGCGGCCTCCGCACCAGCAAGACGCAGCTCGTGCGTGATCGTGCGCGGCGCCTTCACGGCGAAGGCGAAGCTTTCCGGCACGGATGCGGCCCAGCGCTCGTAAGTCGCGCACCGATGCGGACGGTGGAATGACGAGTTGATCTCGACCGCATTGAAGCGCTGCGCGGTGCGTTGCAGGTGCGTGCCATCGGCGGGAAACGCGGCCGCATGTTCCTTGCGGATCGCCCAGCCGGCGGTTCCGATGCGAAAGCTGTGCGCAGCACTCGGCATCCGCCGGTTCTCGCGTGTCGGTGCCGGATAACGCCGATCGGCGCGTGCCGGTTCGAGCGATCAGCGCGTCGGGATCGTGAGCCGCAGACCCGGCGTCGCCTGCGACCGTGTCGGGTCGTTCACCGGCGTGCCGTACGGATTGACCGAATCGCCGATGGCGGCCCCCGGCGTGAGGATGCTGTTCGGCGGCAGAACGGGCGGCACGATCGGCGGGAGCATCGGCTTGAGATCGACCGCCTTGCCCCAATCGCTGTTGGTCTGCGCAACAGCGCCAGGCACAGCCGGCACGAGGATGCACAGCCCAAGC
>JAXDNZ010000620.1:0-6972 GCA_034669185.1 Hyphomicrobiales bacterium | reverse complement strand
ATCGATCCGAAGAAGGAATCGGATTGCTGGCGGCGTGACGCTGCGAGGGACGCGCCTGGCCAAGGCCGGTGATCGCAGCGGCTACAGGAGACCGATCGAAGACCGCGTGACCGCGGAAAGCCGGTGGCTCCGCGTCGTCGCGCGCAGCTCAATCCGCGCCGTCGCGCGCAGCTCAATAGGGAGGACACCGTGGTCAACCTGCGTGTGAACGGACGCGAGAGAACATTCGGCGGCGATCCGTCGATGCCGCTGATGTGGTACCTGCGCGACGAGCTCGGTCTGACCGGTACGAAATACGGCTGCGGCGTCGCGCTGTGCGGCGCCTGCACCGTCCATCTCGACGGCGAAGCCGTGCGCTCCTGCGGCGTGCCGATGTCGGATGTCGGCGGCAAGGCCGTCATCACCATCGAAGGGCTCGACGCCAGGGGCGAGCATCCGGTGCAGATCGCCTGGCGCAATCTCGGCGTGCCGCAATGCGGCTACTGCCAGTGCGGCCAGATCATGCAGGCGGCGGCGCTGCTGAAGGCAAAGCCAGCGCCGAGCGACAAGGAGATCACCGACGCGATGTCCGGCAATCTGTGCCGCTGCGGCTGTTATCAGCGCATCCATGCGGCGGTGCGCGCCGCCGCGAAGGGGGCGTGACATGACGCATCATCGCACCCAGGCGGCGCCGGTCATTCTCAATGTCAGCCGCCGCGGTCTGATCAAGGGCATGGCGGCGGGCGGCGGCCTCGTGCTCGCCGCTCAATTCGCGCGCCCGGCGCGCGCCTATCCGACCGGCGCCGACGCGATGCCGAACAAGACCGTGAGCGATCCGCATGTGTTCGTGCAGATCGCGCGGAACGGCATCGTCACCATTGTGGCGGCGCGCGCCGAAATGGGCACCGGCGCGGCGCGCACCACGCTGCCGCTGATCGTCGCCGACGAACTCGATGCCGACTGGTCGAAGGTGCGCGTCGTGCAGTCGCTGGGCGACGAGAAGAAATACGGCAACCAGGACACCGATGGCTCGCGCAGCGTCCGGCATTTCATCCAGCCGATGCGCCTGTGCGGCGCTTCGGCACGCACGATGCTGGAACAGGCGGCCGCCAAGCGTTGGGGCGTCAACGCCGCCGAGTGCGTGGCGCAGAACCACGAGATCGTGCACAAGCCCTCCGGCCGCAAGCTCGGCTATGGGGATGTCGCGGAGGACGCCGCGAAGCTGCCGACACCCGCTGCCAGCAGGGTGAAGCTGAAGGAGCAGAGCGCCTTCCGTTACATGGGGAAAGGCAACGTCCCGCTGGTCGACCTGTTCGACATCACGGTCGGCGCCGCGACCTACGGCCAGGACGTCCGCCTCAACGACATGAAATACGCGGTGATTGCGCGTCCGCCGGTGGTGGGCGGCAAAGTGGCGTCCTTCGACGCCACCGAGACCATGAAGGTCGCAGGCGTGGAGAAGGTGGTGACGCTCGACCCGACACCGGCGCCCGCGAAGTTCGCCCCGCTCGGTGGCGTCGCGGTGATCGCGAAGAACACCTGGGCGGCACTGAAAGGCCGCGACGCGCTCAAGATCACGTGGGATGACGGGCCGAACAGGTCCTACGACTCCGCGGCCTACAAGGCGATGCTCGAGGCCAACGTCCGCAAGCCCGGCAAGATGGAGCGCAACCAAGGCGACGTCGAGAAGGCGCTCGCCTCGGCGGCGAAAGTCGTCACCGCCGAGTATTACGGGCCGCATCTGCACCACGCGACCATGGAGCCGCCGGCCGCGACCGCGCGCATGCTCGACGGCAAATGGGACGTGTGGGCGCCGGTGCAAAGCCCGGGCGGGACGCGCGACGACGTCGCCGCCGCGCTCGGTGTCAAGCCGGAGGACGTGAACCTCAACTGCACGCTGCTCGGCGGCGGCTTCGGCCGCAAGTCGAAATGCGACTTTGCAATCGAGGCGGCGCTGCTCTCCAAGGCGATGGCTGGCGCGACCGTGAAGGTGGTGTGGACGCGCGAGGACGACGTGCGCCACGGCTTCTATCACACCGTGACGGTCGACCGCTTCGAGGCCGGGCTCGATGCGTCGAACAAGGTGGTGGCGTGGCGCCATCGCAGCGCGGCGCCGACGTTCATGGCGAACTTCGAACCTGACCCGAAACGTCCGAGCGGCATCGAGCTCGGCATGGGCTGGGTCGACACGCCGTTCAACATCCCGAACATCCGCATGGAAAGCGGGGAGGCGCCCGCCCAGATCCGCGTCGGCTGGTTCCGCTCGGTGAACAACGTGATGCACGCCTGGTCGGTCCAGTCGTTCATCGCCGAGCTCGCCGCGCAGCTTGGCCGCGACCAGAAGGACTTCCTGCTCGAGATGATCGGACCTGGACGCATCGTCGATCCGCGCAAGCAGGTCTCGACCGCGTTCTGGGATTATGGCGAACCGTTCGAGACCTATCCGATCGACACCGGGCGCCTGCGCAAGGTAGCGGAGCTTGCCGCCGAGCGGGCCGGCTGGGGTCGCACGCTGCCGAAAGGCCACGGGCTCGGCATCGCGGCGCACCGTTCGTTCGTCTCCTACATAGCGACCGTGGTCGAGGTCGTGGTCGACGACAAGGGCAGCTACACGATCCCGCGCGTCGACACCGCGATCGATTGCGGATTCTGCGTCAACCCGGAGCGCGTGCGCTCGCAGATCGAGGGCGCGTCCGTGATGGGCCTGACGCTTGCCCGCTACGGCGAGATCACGGTCAAGAACGGCCGCGTCGAGCAGGGCAACTTCGACGACGTCCCGATCGTGCGGATCGACGAGTCGCCGAAGGAGACCCGCGTGCACATCGTGGAGCACGGCATCAACGTCCCGGCTAGCGGGGTCGGCGAGCCGGGCGTCCCGCCGTTCGCGCCGGCGCTGTGCAATGCGATCTTCGCGGCGACGGGGAAACGGATCCGCAAGCTGCCGATCGGGGAGAAGATCGCGTAGGGCAAGCTCCGGCCCGTAGCCCGCATGAGCGCAGCGACATGCGGGAAAACAAGATCCCGGATGTCGCTTCCGCTATCGCGGAAGCTCATCCGGGCTACGACGGGTTATCCGCGGGCCTTCCGCCACCAGTCCGCATCGTAGGCGCGGCGCCGATCTTGCGGCGCGCCGTAAACTTGCGACTCGATGTCGTTGATCCCGAGATCGCGCAGCGTCGCGCCGTCCAGTTGGTTCAGCATCCGCACTGTCTCGCGCCGGGCGCGCCACGAGAGGTAGCGGGTCGCGAGCCGCTGCAATGCGCTGTCGGGCCGCCGGCGTGCGGCTTCGGGCCAGCCCGCGAGGGGCGCCAGCGCCGTGCTCCACTCGCTCGATGTAAAGTCCGCCATGGCCATCGTTCGCCTCCCAAAACCTATCAAGCAGATTGATGAGACATGCTCATCTCCAAGCCCTAACATCGGTCTGGAATTTGGCGCTGACAAACGATATTATCTCTTCTGATGCATGAGGAAACCTCACGTAAATCGCGCGGGCTGCCGCCGCTCAATGCGCTGCGGGCGTTCGAGGCGATCGCCCGGCATTTGAGCTTCGCCAAAGCCGCCGAGGAGTTGCATGTGACGCCCGCGGCGCTGAGCCATCAGATGCGCGGGCTGGAGGACGAGGTCGGGCCGCTGTTCCATCGGCGCACCCGCGCGATCGAGCTGACCGACACCGGCCGGCTCATCTATCCGGGCCTGCATGCCGGGTTCGAGAGTGTGCGCGGCGCGATGGCTCAACTCGATCGCGATCGTTCAGGCAACATCCTGGTCATTTCGGCGACGGTGGGTCTCTCGGCCAAATGGCTGATGCCGCGGCTATGGCGCTTCCTGCGCGCCCACCCGGATGTCGATGCCCGCGTTTCGGCCAGCATGAAGCTCGCTGATTTCGCTACCGAAGGCGTCGACGTCGCGATCCGTCTGACCAAGCAACTCCAGCCCGACCTCCATGTGGAGAAGCTTTTCCAGGACTCGGTGCTGCCGGTCTGCAGCCCGCAGCTTGTCGAGCAGGGGCTGCGCAGCGCTGCCGACCTCGCGCGCTTTCCGCTGATCCACTACGACGTTCCGACCTCCATGCATGCGCCCCCGCTGTGGGCCGACTGGTTCGCGGTCGCCGGGCTGCAAGGCGCGGACGCGACGCGCGGGCTGAAGGTCAACGTCGCCGACCATGCGCTGGATGCGGCGGTCGCCGGCGCCGGGGTCTCGCTCTCGTTCAAGCTGATCGCCTCGGATGACGTGCATTCGGGACGGCTGGTCACGCCGTTTGGTCCCGAATTACCGCTTCCTTCCGGCTATCACTTCGTCTGTCCCAAGGGGCACGAGACGCGCCCAAAAGTGCGCGCTTTCCGCGACTGGCTGTTCGCCGAGATGGAAGAGACGAAGCAGAAGTGGGCGGCGGTTCGCCCACTGGCCTAACCGCTACTGCGTCGGCGCGCGATATCGCGCCGGCCGGCGTAACGAGCGATCGTCCGATCAGTAGCGTGCGACGACCGGGCCCACGTCGAAGCGGTAGTTGATGCCGCCGCGGATGATGTGGCCACGGAACTCGGTGCTGGCGCCGTAGGTCACGCCGGGGAAGTTGGCATCCGCCAGCGTGTAAGAGACGCTGCCGAGGTTGTAGTAAAGATATTCGCCCTTGATCGACCAGTTGCGGTCGAACGCGAATTCCGCGCCGCCGCCGAGCGTGTAGCCCGCAAGGGTCTTGGAGACCGAGCCGGTCGGGCACTGATTGGCACCGAACAGCAGGACGCAGCCGTCGGTGTTGCTGAAGCCCGAGGCGCTCTTCACGTGGCCGATCGCGAGACCGCCGGTAACGTAGCCGAGGAAGCGATCCTGCACCAAGCCGAGCCGGCCGCGCAGGGTGCTGAAGAAATCCAGCCGCTGGTCGCCAGTGGAGCTGCGGCGGACGTCGATCAGGCCGAAGGCCGTTGCCTTGCCGGAGATGTTCGCGTAGTCCGCATCGGCCTCGATGCCGAACAGGAAGGCGCCCGATTGCACGTTGTAGCCGATCTGGCCGCCGGCAACCGCGCCTTTGGTGTCGAATGCTACCAGGGCCGGCACACCGGTGGGACTGACGAGGGTGCCGGTGATGTTCGAGAAATTGACCGTCCGGTCGCGGCTCCAGCCGTAGCCGGCGTTCACGCCGATGTAGAAGCCGGTCCAGTTGTAGACGACGGGCACGAAGCGGGGCTGGGCCTTCACCGGGAGGTCTGCGGCCTGAGCCGTTTGTGCACCAATGAACGCGAGCAGAGAAAAGCCTGCAATGCGCGACCAGTTCATAGCGTCCTCCCGTCGGCGCAATCCCAGCGGGATTGTTAGCATGTCGGCTCGGGTTCCACTGTGACGCGACGGCAACAGGCAGGTGCAATCTGCCGGTTCATAGCCGGGGTTTGCGGCGAGCTATCGGGGCTTTTGCGCCGCGGTTGACGGTCGGCGTGAACCCGTGGACGGGCCGTGCTTGCCGCGCTAGGAAGCACCCGCGACGGCCGGCCGTCAGAGACCCTTCGGAATGATTCTCACCGCCCTGTTTTTCTACCTCTTCGCAGGCGTTTGCGTTGCATCGGCCTTCATGGTCATCGCGGCGAAAAACCCCGTGCATTCGGTCCTCTATCTGATCCTCGCCTTCGTCAATGCGGCGGGGCTGTTCGTCATGATGGGGGCAGAGTTCCTCGCGATGATTCTGATCGTCGTCTATGTCGGCGCGGTCGCGGTGCTGTTCCTGTTCGTCGTGATGATGCTCGACGTCGATTTCGCCGAGCTGCGCCAGGGCTTTCTCAATTATCTTCCCGTGGGCGCGCTGATCGGGATCGTGGTGCTGATCGAGCTGCTGCTCGTCGTCGGCTCGTGGGTCATCGGACCCGGGGTGCCGAAGGCCATCATGTCGCCGATTCCGCCCGCCGAGACGGTCACCAACACCGAAGCGCTCGGCCGAGTGCTCTACACGCAGTACGTCTATTTCTTCCAGGCCGCCGGCGTGATCCTGCTCGTCGCGATGGTCGGCGCGATCGTGCTGACGCTGCGCCACCGCGTGCCGGTGAAACGGCAGAATCCCGCCGCGCAAGTCGCGCGCACGCGCGAGACCGCCATCGACGTCGTGAAGGTCACGCCGGGGCAGGGGCTGACATGAGCCGGGTTCTCACGTGATCATCGGGCTCGGCCATTACCTCGCGGTTGCGGCGATCCTGTTCACGCTCGGGATCCTCGGCATCTTCATCAACCGCAAGAACGTGATCGTCATCCTGATGTCGATCGAGCTGATCCTGTTGGCGGTGAACATCAACCTGGTCGCCTTCTCGACCCATCTCGGCGATCTGGTCGGCCAGGTGTTCGCGCTGCTCGTGCTCACGGTGGCGGCGGCCGAAGCCGCGATCGGGCTCGCGATCCTCGTCGTCTATTACCGCAATCGCGGCTCGATCGCCGTCGAAGACATCAACCTGATGAAGGGCTGACACAACTTTCATGTATCAGGCGATCGTCTTCCTGCCGCTGCTGGGCTGCATCATCGCAGGCCTGATCTCGCTCGCCGGCGCGCGCGCGCGCCATCCGGGCGGCAGCCCGAGCCACGGCGCCGAAGACCATGCGCACGACCATGGCCCGCATCACGGGCACGGCGCGCCGTCGCCGCGCGGCGATCATGCGGTCATCCATGCGTCGCATCACGAGGAAGAGCACGCGCACGAGCCGGCGGCGCAGGGCTCGCGCGCGGCCGAGCTCGTCACCACGCTGTTCCTGTTCGTCGCGGCCGTCCTCTCCTGGATGGCGTTCTGGCGCGTCGGCTTTGGCCATCAGGACGCGCGCGAGGTGCTGTTCAGCTGGATCAGTTCCGGCGACTTCAAGGTCGACTGGGCGATCCGCGTCGACACGCTGACCGCCGTGATGCTCGTCGTCGTCACCACGGTGTCGGCCTTCGTGCATCTCTATTCGATCGGCTACATGGAGGAAGACCCGCACCGGCCGCGCTTCTTCGCGTATCTGTCGCTGTTCACCTTCGCGATGCTG
>JAXDNZ010000619.1:0-6101 GCA_034669185.1 Hyphomicrobiales bacterium | reverse complement strand
AAGCCGAGCAGTGCCACGGTCTCCGGCAGATCGCGACGCACCAGCCCGATCGTCTCATAGACCGGCGCTAGCAAGGCTTGATCGATCTCTTCCTTCAGCCCGGCAAGCGTCGAGCCGTCGATCATCGGCTCGAGTCGCGGACCTTCGCCGGCCTCGAACGTCACGCGCTGGCCGAGCGCATGCGGGATGACCAAAATGTCGGAAAACAGGATTGCGGCATCGAATCCGAAGCGCCGGATCGGCTGCAATGTCACGTCTGCGGCAAGCTGCGGCGTAAAGCACAACGCGAGAAAGCTTGGAACCTTTTCGCGGATGGCGCGATATTCCGGCAGATAGCGGCCGGCCTGCCGCATCAGCCAGACCGGCGGGACCGGCTGCTGGTGACCGGACAAGACCTCAAGAACGGGCTTTGTCCTCACGGGCGGGCTCACGACGCTTCCTTCCAATACTTAAGATTTCTGACTCTTGTTTAAGACTCTTTGACCGTTGATTAGACTCACATCGCGATATTCGTCGCCTTTCAACAAGCTGCTCACGGCCAGCGACATATACCCATCAATCGGACGCTGCTGCCAATCGCTCATAGCCTCTTGATTTCGCTTGGCGTTCACTCAGGCAATTCACCGGTTATCCAGCGGCATCGCGGCTGTCCTCGCTCTGCGTCCAGGGCGGTCGAGTTTCCGTCCCCAGCGGGAGCCGATGTGGATGGTTTGCGGCGGTCGCAAGGCGCGGAAGCGTCGCCGCTTGCACCGGCCGCCAAGCCATGGCCTTGTCCCCAGACATCCACAGCCCATACCGTTCGCCTCATGCCCCAACGCAGCGGCAGTTTCTTTCACCTTCATCTCGTCTCGGACGCGACCGGCGAGACGTTGATCACGGTCGCGCGCGCCGCTGCGGCCCAGTACGCGACGGTTGCGCCCATCGAGCACATCTATCCGCTGGTGCGCAACGAGAAGCAGCTCGAGCGCGTGATCAGCGAGATCGAAGCAGCGCCGGGTGTTGTGCTCTACACGCTGCTGGATCGTCCGCTCGCCGATCGTCTGGAAAAGAAATGCCAGGAGTTCGGCATTCCCTACCTCTCGATACTCGGGCCGGTGCTGACCCTGTTCCAATCCTATCTTGGCGCGGAATCCACGCGGCGGGTCGGTGCCCAGCACACGCTCAATGCCGACTACTTCAAGCGGATCGATGCGCTCAACTACACGATGCTGCACGATGACGGGCAGCACACCGACGATCTCGAGCATGCCGACGTCGTGCTGATCGGCGTCTCGCGCACCTCGAAGACGCCGACCTCGATCTATCTGGCCAATCGCGGCGTCAAGACGGCGAACGTCCCGCTTGTCCCGAATGTCCCGCTCCCACCACAACTCGAACACCTCACGGCGCCGCTCGTCGTCGGGCTTCATGCGAGCCCCGAGCGCATCGTGCAGATCCGTCAAAATCGGCTGCTTGGCCTCAATGTGGAACGCGATGACGATCTTTATGTCGATCGCCAGGCGGTGACCGCAGAGGTTGCCTTCTCGCGGAAGCTTTGCGCCAGACACAACTGGCCGATCATCGACGTGACGCGGCGTTCGATCGAGGAGACGGCGGCTGCCGTGATGACGCTGCTTGCCGAGCGGCGCCGCAAGGCGGCATCGTGAAAGCATGACTCCGATGAAACAGAACCGGCTCTTTCCGCTCGTCCCCGCGAAAGCAGGGACCCAGTCCTTGGCCCTGGATTCCCGCTTTCGCGGGAATGAGCGGAGCTTGGGTGCGCGCCGGTGGATTGACCTCTAACGATGGCGCTCTGGCTCGCCGCGGCGCCGCTTGTGCTGGCCTCCCAGAGCAAGGTCCGCCGCGCCGTGCTGGAGGCCGCCGGCATTCCGGTCGAGGCGCACCCCGCGCATCTCGACGAACGCGCGATCGAGCAGCAGGTTGCCTCGGGCAAGCCCGGCGATGTGGCGCTCACGCTCGCACGCGAGAAGGCGCGCACCGTCGCGGCGATGTCGGAAGCGCGCCTTGTCGTCGGCTGCGACCAGACACTTGCGCTCGGCGATCGGCGCTTCTCCAAGCCCGCCGACCGCGCCGCTGCGCGCAAGCAGCTTCTGACGATGCGCGGAAAGACGCACGAGCTGCATTCAGGCATTGCGGTCGTGCGCAACGGGGCGCTTGCGCTCGGCCATGTGGCGGTCGCCAGGATGACGATGCGGGATTTTTCGGAAAAGTTTCTCGATGCGTATCTCGACGCCGTCGGCGCGACCGTGACTGCGAGCGTCGGTGCCTATCAACTCGAGCGCACCGGGATCCATCTGTTCGAAAAAGTCGAAGGCGACCACTTCACCATCCTCGGTCTGCCGTTGCTGCCGCTGCTCGACTATCTGCGGCGTGAAGGCGCGCTTGCCGCATGAGCCGCACACAGGTCACCGCTCATCCCCGCGCCTGCATCATGGGGCACCCGGTGGCGCATTCGCGCTCGCCGATGCTGCACGGCTACTGGCTGCGCACGCTCGGCATCGCCGGCAGCTATGAGTTCGCCGATGTCGCGCCGGAACACTTCGGAGCGTTCTTCCGCGGTCTTGCGGCGAACGGCTTCGTCGGCGGCAACGTCACGATCCCGCACAAGGAAGCCGCGTTCCGCCTGGTCGACCGGCGCGAACGTGCCGCCGACACCATCGGGGCCGTCAACACGGTCTGGTACGAGGATGGGATGCTGGTCGGCGGCAACACCGATTGGCGCGGTGTCGTTGAAAGTCTCGACGACATCCATCCGGGTTGGGACGCTTCGCCCGGTTGCGCGGTCGTGCTCGGTGCCGGCGGCTCGGCGCGCGCTTCCGTGTTCGCGTTCCTCGAGCGGAGGTTTTCCGTCGCGATCGTCAATCGTACCGTGGCGCGGGCCGAGAAAATTGCCGCCGAGTTCGGCGCGCGCGTCTCCGCGCACGGCCAGGATGCGCTGCCGCACCTGCTCGGCAATGCCGACGTGCTGATCAACAACACGTCGCTCGGTCAGGCGAAGTTTCCACCGCTGGAGATCGATCTTGGGCCGCTGAAAAGCTCCGCGATCGTCTATGACGCCGTGTACGTGCCGCTCGAGACCGAGTTGCTCAAGACCGCAAAGCGTAGCGGCCATCTTACCGTCGATGGCTTGAGCATGCTTCTCTATCAGGCGGTGGTCGGCTTCTCGCACTGGTTCGGCGTGACCCCGAAGGTCACCGCCGAACAGCGCGCGCTTCTCGAAGCGGATATCCGGCAAAGCTGCTAGAATCTTATCCCTCCCCGCAGGGGGAGGGTGGCCGCGAGCGAAGCGAGTGGTCGGGTGGGGTCCTTCCATGGGGATAACGGTTCAGCCGCGTGGCGAGAGAACGACAGTGCTCATCACCACAGGTTCATTGCTAGGCGAAGAAACCCCACCCGGCGGTCCTGCGGACCGCCGCCCTCCCCCTTCGGGGGAGGGATAAGAGCGATGTTCATTCTCGGTCTCACCGGATCGATCGGCATGGGCAAGTCCACGACGGGGCGCTTTTTCCGCGAGGCCGGCGTTCCGGTCCACGATTCCGATGCGGTCGTGCACCAGCTCTATGAGGGCGAGGCGATGGCGCCGGTCGAGGCGGCATTTCCCGGTGTGGCGGTCGACGGCAAGATCGATCGGACCAAGCTTGCCGCCAAGCTCGTCGGCACTCCGGAGGCGATCAAGCGGCTCGAAGCGATCGTCCATCCGCTGGTGCGCGCCGCGACCCAGCGTTTCCTCGACAAGCAGGCGGGCCAGGGTGCCCGCGTGGTGGTGCTCGACATTCCGCTGCTGTTCGAGACCGGCGGCGAGCGCCGCGTAGACGCGGTCGTCGTGGTGTCGGCGCCGGCCGAGGTGCAGCGCCAGCGCGTGCTCGCGCGTCCCGCCATGACGGCGGAACGGCTCGATACGCTGCTGGCGCGGCAGATGTCCGACACCGAGAAGCGCGCCCGCGCCCATTTCGTGGTGGATAGTTCGCGCAGCTTCGATTCCGCCCGCACCCAGGTCCATGGCATCTTGCGCGCCGTTGCGGCGTTGCCGGGCGGGCGAATCGGATAAGACGGGCTGATGCGAGAGATCGTCTTCGACACCGAAACCACCGGGCTCGACCCGTTTCAAGGCGACCGGCTGGTCGAGATCGGCTGCATCGAGCTCGTCAACGGCTTCCTTACCGGCCAGAGCTTCCACCGCTATATCAATCCCGAGCGCGACGTGCCGCCGGCGGCGTTCGACGTGCACGGGCTTTCGGGCGAGTTCCTAAAGGACAAGCCGCTGTTCGCCGACGTCTGCGAGGAATTCCTGGCCTTCGTCGGCGATGCGCCGCTGATCGCCCACAACGCGATGTTCGATCTCGGCTTCATCAATGCCGAGCTGGATCGCTGCAAACGCGCGCTGATCGCGCGCGAGCGGGTGATCGACACGCTGATGCTCGCGCGCCGGAAACATTCGGCCGGTCCCTACAGCCTCGACGCACTGTGCGCGCGCTACGGCATCGACAACTCGCGACGAACCAAGCACGGCGCGCTGCTCGACGCCGAGATCCTGGCCGAGGTCTATCTCGAGCTCGCGGGGATGCGGCAGGCGAAACTCAGCCTGGTCGACGAAGTCACCCAGACGGTACACACCGGCTACGGCATCACGGTCATGCAGGTGCGCGCGACCCCGCTCGCACCGCGCATCACCGAGGCCGAGCGTATCGAGCACAGTGCGTTCGTGGCCACCCTCGGTGACAAGGCGATCTGGAGAGATTACCTGTCGGCGGCCTAGCCGCGTTTAGGTCAGCGGCGGCACCGGCTGCATCTGGCCCATCTTCTGCCGATAGAGCGCAACGAAATCGACCGGATCGATCATCAAAGGCGGGAAGCCGCCATTGCGCGTCGCGGTCGCGATCACCTCGCGGGCGAACGGGAACAGGAGGCGCGGGCACTCGATCATGACAATGGCACCCATGCTCTCCTGCGGTACGTTCTGGATGCGGAACACCCCCGCATAGGCAAGATCGAAGCTGAATACGAAATTGCCCTGCACCTCGGCGCGGCCCTCGAGCTTGAGCTCGACCTCAATGTCGTTATCGGCCAACGGCTTGGCACTGACGTTGATCTGGATATTGATCGCCGGCGCCTGTTGCTGCTGCTGCAGCGAGCGCGGCGCGTTCGGATTCTCGAACGACAGGTCCTTGACGTACTGCACAAGGACATTGAGCTGCGGCAGCTTGTCGGGTGCGGCGTTTTCCGCCGGGCCGCCGTTGGTGGCTGTCATGCGATAATCCTCCGGCAGCGGCGCCAGAACGCCGCGGAAATCGGCGGTGTGGCTAACACAGGCTTCCGGGGGCCACAAGGACGCGGCATTTTCAGGAGGTTGGCTCGCCGGACGGCTTATGGCCGATGCGCTCGTCCGGCACATGACGCCACTGGCCCGGCGCAAGGTCGACCACGCCGGACTGCTGCGCCGCGCGGGTCTCGGCGCGGCCGACCGCGCGACGCAACGCCGCATGGATGAGGCTGCGGGTTGGTCCAAGCAGCAGCAGCGCGCCAATCATGTCGGTGATGAAACCCGGGATGATCAGGAGGAAGCCGGCGATCACCGTGAGGAAGCCGCGTCCGTCGAGTTCGACCCGGCTCACCGTGCGGTCGCCGAGCGCCGTACGCACCCGCGCGACCTCGCCACGGCCTGCGCCGCGGACGACCGCCATCCCGGCGAGCGAGGTGAGGATCGTTAACGCCAAGGCGGCCAGAAACCCGATCTTCATGGCGACCGCGACGAAGACGATGACTTCCGCCAGCGGCAGCGCCAGCAGCCCGAAAATTGCCCATTTCAGCAACGACATCAGATGACCTGCGCGGTTGTTGACGCGCCGTGGATCGTCTAGCATGCAACGCGTGCGTGGCGCTGTGCCGGAACGCCTCACCGCGTAACCTCTGGAACCAGTCCTAGCGGGTACCTAGCTAGATAAGATTGGCGGCATTGGTTATCCAATGAGCCGCCGTGGCGTCGGGAAGGCGCCCCAAGTCCGTCCCGTCGACAGCTCGAGAGCAGCGCGACTTGTTCGACATCTACACGATTATTTTCCTGGCGCTCGCAGTGTTCATTTTCCTGCGGCTGCGCAGCGTGC
>JAXDNZ010000618.1:0-9766 GCA_034669185.1 Hyphomicrobiales bacterium | reverse complement strand
TCACGACGCGCGCGGCCCATGTCTTCCTCCCATAGCGGCGGGCACGTTGTTTGAGAGGCAGTGTAGGGCCTGGCCAAGTGCCGCGCTACGCGCGCTCAGCGTCGCGCTTGAACTTGTGCACGTCGATGGTGCCGTCGGGGCGGCCATCGAGCCGGATCGATTCGTTCGGCCCGACGGTACCGATATCGACCTCGCGATCGGGAAGAACCACCATGCCGCGCGTGCCGATGCGCACCATCACGACGCGGACGGGCCGTGCGCGCAGGCCTTCGGCCGCCCAGCGCTTGAACGTCTCGTAATAGGGCGCCTGGCGCCAGGCTCCTGGCAGGCCCGGATCCACGAACGCCGTGACGTTCCCGCCGGCACCGACCGTGAGGGTGAATTTCGCGCGGTCCGGCTTCCACGCGTCGGGGAGCTTCGCGTCGACCATCCAGTGGCAGTAATAACGGCGGCACTCGGCCGGGCGCGTCTCGTAGATCCCGCAGCCGACGCCGCGCGTGACATGCCTGCACCACACGCCCGGCGGCTTGCCGAGCTCGTCGATCGCCTGCACCTTGCAGCACATCATGCAGGTGCCGCATTCGCGGCCCGGAACGAGACGCGGCCCGGATTGAACCTCCGGGCCGGCCGTGTCGGTTTGCGCGTCGGTCGTCATGCGGGGGGCATCATTTCCGATCCGCCGCGCACAATCAACGCTTCCCGCCGGATCAGTTGGCGGCCGAACCGCCGAGCGCGCGGATCACACCCATGCCGGCGCGCTTCTGGCCCTCGTCGAGGCTCGCGATCAGCGGGCCGGCCGACGCGTAAGCGTTCTGCAGCGACGACACCGATACCGCGTAACCCTTGACGCGCGCGCGCACCTTCTGCACCAGGCCGTCGTTGCTGCTATTGCTGCTGTTGCTGCTGCTTCCGTTGCGGATCGCCGCGCGCAGCGCCGCCTCGACCGGCGCCCAATGCGCCAACTGCTCGCCGCGCAAGTGCAACGCGGCCTTGAGACGATAGATATGGCCTTCGGTCAGCGTCACTTCCTGCGCTGCCGCGGGCGTGACACCAAATCCGTGCTCTGAAACGCAAAGCGTTCCCACCATCGCGAGCGCCACAGCGCTCGCGAACACTGCCTTCCTCATGCAGTTCTCCAATTCGGGTTGCGAGTGATGCGCGCGCGATAGGCAGCAAACGCGACGTGAAAAGGTCGAGAATGCGGACGAAATGTGAATTCGCCCGCGTCTGATTCCTTAAAACCATCAATACGTGACGGCGGGATCTCCGTAAGGGGCTGCGCTCGATAGTGTCCCAAACTCTTCGCAAAAAGTCGTGCCGCGCTGGTCAGAGCGGGGCATGAGGTAATTAAGTTACCAACGCTGGGCGCGTGAGTACGCGTTCAGCCGCCGGCGTCGGTCGAGTGGACACGCCGCTCGGCGACGACGGTTTCGAGCACGCCGCGCTGGCGCTTGATAATCAGCCTGTTGAGCGCACCGAGATAGGCTTTCGCCGATGCGACCAGCGTGTCCGGGTCGGCGCCCTTGGCGGTGACCGAGCGGCCATTCTCCGTCAGCCGCACCGACACCTCGGCCTGCGCGTCGGTGCCTTCGGTGACGGCGTGCACCTGATAGAGCTCCAGCACCGCCTCGTGAGGCACCATCGCCTTGACGCAGTTGAAGACCGCGTCGACCGGCCCGTTACCCTCGCACTCCTCGATCATCTGCTTGCCGTCGATGTCGAGCTTCATGGTGGCGCGCTGCGGCCCACGTGTGCCGGCGATGACCGAGAGCGAAACGAGCTTGATGCGGTCCTGCGCGGTCGCGATCTCCTCGTCGACCAGCGCCTCGATGTCCTCGTCGTAGACGTGCTTCTTGCGATCAGCCAGCGTCTTGAAGCGCACGAAGGCGTCCTCGAGCTGGTTGGAGGCGAGTTTGTAACCGAGCTCCTCCAGCTTGTGCACGAAGGCGTGGCGGCCGGAATGCTTGCCCATCACCAGCGAGGTCTGCTTCACGCCGACGCTCTCCGGCATCATGATCTCGTAAGTCTGGTTGTTCTTGAGCATGCCGTCCTGGTGGATGCCGGACTCGTGCGCGAATGCGTTCCGTCCGACGATGGCCTTGTTGTACTGCACCGGGAACGAGGTCACCGCCGAGACAAGCTTGGAAGCACGCATCAGCATCGTGGCGTCGATGCCGGTATGGTACGGCATCACATCGTTGCGCACGTTCATCGCCATCACGACTTCTTCGAGCGCCGTGTTGCCGGCGCGCTCGCCGATACCGTTGACGGCGACTTCGATCTGCCGCGCGCCCGCGCGCACGCCGGCAAGCGAGTTCGCGACCGCCATGCCGAGATCGTTATGGCAATGCACCGAGAAGCGCGCCTGGTCGGAATTCGGCACGCGTTCCATCACCATCTTGAACAGATCGTGGTATTCGTCCGGCACCGTGTAGCCGACCGTGTCCGGAATGTTGATCGTGGTGGCGCCCGCCTTGATCGCGGCCTCCACGCAGCGGCAGAGAAAATCGTGATCGGTGCGGGTGCCGTCCTCGGCCGACCACTCGACGTCGTCGGTATGGTTGCGCGCGCGCGTCACCTGCGCGACGACGAGCTCGAACACCTGCTCGGGCGTCATCTGCAGCTTCCATTTCATGTGCACCGGCGACGTGGACAGGAAGGTGTGGATGCGCCCGCGCTTGGCCGGCTTGATCGCCTCCGCCGCGCGGTCGATGTCCTTGGCACCGGCGCGGGAGAGGCCGCACACCACTGCCTTCTTGGTGCGCTTGGCGATCTCATGCACGGCGGCGAAATCGCCGTCGCTGGCGATCGGGAAGCCCGCCTCGATGACGTCGACGCCCATCTCGTCGAGCAGCTCGGCGACTTCGAGCTTTTCTTCATGGGTCATGGTGGCGCCGGGACATTGCTCGCCGTCGCGCAACGTCGTGTCGAATATCAACACGCGGTCCTTCTCGGACTGGGTCTGGGTAGCCATCGGGATGTTTCCTTTGAGCGGTGCGCCGCGCGGCGCCTGGATACTGACATGCGCCCTCGCAGGCGCTCGGGGTTTGGTCGCCCCTGAGTGCCAAGGCGCCAAGCGCCCTTCCGGCCCTCAGGGGCTGATAAGAAGGAGCAGAGCCAGGATGAGAGCGGCAGCCGGCCGAGCCGTTTCGGCTCCCGGAGCGATCGCGCGACCATTGCGCTGAATCGACATGCCAACCCTCGTTTCAGTGTCCAAGGTCGCCAAGAATGGTGAACGAAGCGTTACCAAAGGATCACCGTGCACCGGGGTTCTAACGGATATCCGTCGGCCCCCGCAAGCGCCGATTATGTCAGGACTTATGACCCTTTCGGTGTGCGCTCTTGTCGGCGGCAGCCTCGACCTCGAGAGCCTTTCGGACTTTCTCCAGCTCCTTCAGCGCCGCGCCGTCCACCTTCGGATATTGCGGATCGAGATCTTCGAGGGTCGCCACCATCGCGGACGCAATCACGATGCGCGCGAACCACTTGTTGTCGGCCGGCACCACGTACCAGGGGGCCTCGGACCGGCTGGTCGCCCGGATCGCCTCCTCGTAGGCGTGCATGTACTTGTCCCACAGCTTGCGCTCCGCGACATCGTCCATCGAGAATTTCCAGCGTTTGGCCGGCTCCTCCAGACGCGCGAGGAAGCGCTTGCGCTGTTCGTCCTTGGAGACATGCAGAAAGAACTTGAGCACGCGCGTCCCGTTGTGCGCCAAATGCCGCTCGAAGGCGCGGATCGACTTGAAGCGCTGATCCCAGATGTCCTTGGTGGCGGCCTTCGGCAGATGCTGCTTCGCGAGCAGCTCCGGATGCACGCGCACCACCAGCACTTCCTCATAGTGCGAGCGATTGAAGATGCCGATGCGTCCGCGTTCGGGTACGGCTTTGGCGACACGCCAGAGGAAATCGTGATCGATCTCCTCGGCACTCGGCGCCTTGAAGGAATGCACCTGACAGCCTTGCGGATTAATGCCGGACATCACGTGCTTGATCGCGCCGTCCTTGCCGGCCGCGTCCATCGCCTGGAACACTGCGAGCACCGATGAACGGTTCTCCGCGTAGAGGCGCTCCTGCATGTCGGCGAGCCTCTCGACGCCGTTGGCAAGCATCGCGCGCGCCTCGGTCTTGTCGAGGGTCAGTCCCGCGGTGTCGGTCGGATCATGGTCGGCGAGGCGGAACTTGTCCGGCTTGTCCACGCGATAGCGCCTGAGCAGTTTGTCCGTTTTCATGGGCCGATTTCATGCCGCGCCGCGCGCGTTTGCAAGCCTCTAGCGAAAACGGCTCTTAAGGAACGCCGCGACATAGGGCGGCATCATCGGATCGAGATCGGCCCCGCCACGCACGATGCGGACGTCGGACAGCTCAGGCTGCGTCTGCGCCGTAAGGAAGGCCATGATCCGCGCTCGCAGCGGTTCGGCCCTCTCCGCCGACTGCATGACCTTCATCAGCGGGATGCGCGGGCCGAGCGGCGTCGCGGTCCAATTGCTCTCGACCGTTACGTCGCCGGACCCAAGTCCGGTTTCCTCGGTCAGCTCGCGCATCACGCCACCCTCGAGATCGACCGTCTCGCCGACGATGTCGTTCGGGTCCGGCGTACCGGCTGGGAAATAGACGTGGCCGGCGCTCGCGGTATGCGTCGCCATGACGCCGAGCAGGAATGCGCCGTCGGCCGCACGCAGCGCTGCCATCGGAAAGCAGTTGCGGACGGACTTGTCGGGAAAGCCCCAATCGCGCCAGGCGATGAAACTTGCAAAATCGGTCTCGAAATAGGTGCCGGTCAGAACGCGATCGCCGATGTCACCGCTGCGCAGCAGGAGCACGCGCCCGTTCCACAATTGCGGCTTGGCGCGCTCAAGTTTCTCGAAATGTGCATCGATCTCGGCGCGGCGCTCGGTCGCGAACCGCCACGGCTCCGGGTCGAAGCACAGCGCAAGCCGGTCGACCGGAATGATCGGGATATCGGTCACGGCCCGTGTGGTCGCAGCCGGCAACGCGACGGTCAAGCCTCGATCGTCCCTTCGCTCACCACGATCGCGCCGCCGCCGATCGACGCGCCGGTGAGCTTGCCGCCCGCCAACTTCAGCGTCAATTCGATCAGACTCGGCCGACCCATTTCAAACCCCTGTTCGATGATCAATGCGTGGCTTCCGTCCTGGTAACTGCCCGATGCCGCGAGATAACCGGCAAACGCCGCCGCGGCCGAGCCGGTCGCCGGGTCCTCCGCGATGCCTGCGCCGGGTGCGAACATGCGCGTGTGAAACGCGTGACCCGCCTGCACGGTGGCGCGACAGAGAACGTAGGCGGCGCCATGCGAGTCGAACCCGAATGCCTGTTTCCAGGCGACCGGATTGATCGTGCACCGGCCGACCGCGTCGAGGCTGCGCAGCGGTATGATCGAATAGGGCGCCCCCGCCGACCAACGGGCCGGGCGCATGCGGTCGAACCCGATGTCGGCGGCATCGATCCCCAGCGCGGCCGCAATCGCCGCGTCGTCCGCCGGTGCGCCGATGTCCCACGGCAACTTCGGCAGGCCGAAGACCGCACGACCTGAATCCGTTCCCGCGGGCGTCACGTCGCAGCACACCGGCCCGATACCGAGCTCGAGCACCAATTCGCGCGGCTGCACTCCACCGTCGAGCCGTCCAAGCAGAACGGCAGTACCGACGGTCGGATGGCCGGCGAACGGCAGCTCGTTGGCGGGCGTGAAGATGCGCAGCTTCGCCCGATGGGGCTTGTCTGCGGGCGGAAAGACGAACACGGTCTCGGACAGATTGAACTCGCGCGCGATCGTCTGCATCGCGGCGGTGTCGAGCCCATCCGGTTCGAGCACGACGGCGAGCGGGTTACCGGCGAAGCGCTTGTCGGTGAATACGTCGAGGGTCACGAAGCGGCGGAGCATAAATCCTCACAACGGCTCGGCAGGAAACATCCGGCTTGGATTGACGAATTCTTCCTGCGCATCGATCAGCAGGATTTCCCGCGACCCGGCATCGGCCGTGCGCTTGAGCACGCCGAACACCGACGAGGCGGCGCGCGACAGCGCCTGCGCGCCCGATCCCGTCTGCAGATGATGCGCGAAGAACAGCGCCGCGATGGCATCGCCCGCCCCGTTGACCGAGATCGGCAGCTTCGGCGTGCGGACACGAAAGTGGCCTGACGCGTCGGAGGCGACGAGGTCGATCGCATCCGTCGGCGTGTCGTCGGTGTGGAGCGACGTGACCACGACCGTCTTGGGGCCGAGCGCGTGCACCACGTCGACTGCCGCGAGCGCGCCGCGCAGCGTCGCACTCGTCCGGCCGGACAGGTAGTCGAGCTCGAACTGGTTCGGCGTCACGACGTCGGCTGCCGGCACCGCATGCTCGCGCATGAATTCCGGGATGCCGGGCCGCACGTAGATGTCGCGCCCGACATCGCCGATCACCGGGTCGCAGCAGTAACGCGCGCGCGGGTTTGCGGCCTTCACGCGCGCGACCGCGTCGAGGATCGCGGCTCCCGTGTCGGCCGAACCCATATAGCCCGACAGCACGCCGTCGCAGCGCTGGAGGACACCGCGTGCCTCAACTCCATCGAGCAGCTCGGTGATCAGGCCCGCCTCGAACACGCGCCCGGTCCACGCGCCATAGCCGCTGTGGTTGGAGAACTGCACCGTGTGGATCGGCCACACCCCGATTCCGATCCGCTGCAGCGGAAACGTCGCCGCCGCATTGCCGACATGCCCGTAGGCGACGTGTGACTGGATCGAGAGCAGGTTCATGGCTCGGCCAAGAGAAACGCGGCGGGAGCATGGTCCCGCCGCGCGCCGATTTCCAACCGATTTTCGTGATCGCGGCGATCAGCCGCCCTGATCGCTCGCGGTCACATGCCTTTCGCGGCCGCCTCGACGAAGCGGTTGGTGTAGGTCTTCGACAGGTCGATGTTCGCTTTCGCGATCTCCGGCACGGACTGGCTGAATACCGCGAGCACGGCCTGCGCGCCCTTCGGATCCATCAGGCCGGTCTGCGAATACATCGGGATCGTGTTCTTGAGCGCCGCCAGATAGAGCGCCTTGTCCGGACCGACCAGATCCTCCGGCATCTTCGCCATGATCTCCTCCGGCGTATGCGAATGGATCCACTTCAGCGTGGCCATGATCGCATTGGTGAGCTTCTGCACAGTCGCTTCGTTCTTGGCGATCCACTCCGCGCGGGTGTAGAGCGCGCCGCCCGGATATTCGCCGCCGAAGATCTCGAGGGTATCCTTCTGCGTCCGCACGTCGGCAAGGATCCTGAAGTCCTTGAACTTGCTCTGCAGCAGCGTCGCGGCCGGATCGAGCATCACGGCGGCGTTGACCTTGCCGTGCTCCATCGCGGCGACCGCGGTCGCGTCGAGCCCGATTCCGACGACGCTTGCCGAGGTCGGATCGAGGCCGTTCTTGGCGAGCAGATACTTCAGGAAGAAGTCGGTCGAGGAGCCGGGCGCCGAGACGCCGACCGCCTTGCCGGCGAGATCCTTGATCGACTTGATGTCCTTGGACTCGGGCGACACCGCCAGCACCATGCCGGGGAAGCGGTCATAGACCACGAAGGATTGCAGCGCCTGGCCCTTGGCGGCGAGGTTGACGCAGTGGTCGTAGTAGCCGGAGACCACGTCCGCCGAGCCGCCGATCACCGCCTGAAGCGCCTGCGAGCCACCCTTGAAGTTGATGAGCTCGACCTCGACGCCGGCTTTGTCATATTCGCCGAGCTGCTTCGCCAGGACCGTCGGCAGATAGCAGAGACAACCCGCGCCGCCGACGGCGATCGATACCTTGACCTTGCCTTGCGCAGCCGCGGCGCCGGTCGCGAGCGCCAGCGCGCCGAGCGCGACTAGGGCGTGCCTGAATAATTTTTTCATGGGAGTTCCTCGCGTTGTTGTTTATCGATTGGTTGCGCCCCGCGAACGGAGGCGGACCATAAATCAGCGTGTTTCCTGTGGAAAGGCCGTTCTGGACACCCAACATATGCTTTGCTACACCGCGCGGCGCGTTAATGAGCGGCCCCGAGCCTTCGGGCGCATAGCTCAGTTGGTAGAGCAGCTGACTCTTAATCAGCGGGTCCCAGGTTCGAGCCCTGGTGCGCCCACCACTCATTAAAGCGAGCGCAGAGAACCGCCGGATCAATTGTAAGATTTGCGCCGCCCGCGCCGCTCCAGCCCCGAGGCCTTGATGCGCATCTTCGCCGCCTCGCTTGCGACGGAAACGAACTCGTTCTCGCCGGTCCCGACCAGCCGAAGAACCTTTGAACAGACGCTGTATTTCGGTCCCGGCGAACACCCGGATCAAGGCACGCTCTGCACCGGGCCTTTGTACGTCGCACGCCGCCGCGCAAAGCAGGAGGGATTCGAGCTGGTCGAGGGCTCATGCTTCTGGGCCGAGCCCTCGGCGCCGGTCACGCAGGCCGGCTACGAGAGCATGCGCGACGAAATCCTTGATCAACTGCGCGTCGCCATGCCGGTCGACGGCGTGTTGCTCGGCCTGCATGGCGCGATGGTCGCGCACGGCTACGACGATTGCGAAGGCGACCTGATCGTGCGCGTGCGCGACATCGTCGGGCCGAAAGCCGTGATCGGCGCCGAACTCGACCCGCACTGCCACCTGACCGAGCAGCGCGTGCGCGGCGCCGACATCATCGTCCTGTTCAAGGAATATCCGCACATCGACTTCCTCGCGCGCGCCGAGGAGCTGGTGACGCTCGTCGTGAAAGCGATCCGCCGCGACATCAAGCCGGTGATGTCGCTCTACGACTGCCGCATGATCGACGTGTTTCCGACCACGCGCGAGCCGGGTCTCGGCTTCGTCGCCAAGATGAAAGGCCTCGAAGGCCGCGACGGCGTGCTGTCGGTCTCGCTCGGCCACGGCTTCTGGCAGGGCGACGTCCCCGAGCAAGGAACGCGCGTGCTCGTCATCACCGACAATGCCAAAGAGAGAGGCGATGCGCTCGCCAAAGCACTCGGCGAGGAGGTGCGGGCGAAGCGCGGCACCTGGTATCCGGAACATCTCTCGCTCGATGGCGCGATCGACGCCGCTTACGCGGAGCCGCGCGGGCCGGTGGTCGTGGCAGACCCGACCGACAATGCCGGCGGCGGCGCGGCGTCAGACAATACGAACATCATCCACCGTCTCATCGCGCGGGGCATGACCGACGCGGCGGTCGGCCCGCTGTGGGATCCGGTCGCGGTCGAATTCTGCCATGCGGCAGGTGTCGGCGCGACGCTGCCGTTGCGCTTCGGCGGCAAGGCCGCGGCAACATCCGGTCGGCCTGTCGACGGCGAAGCGACGGTCATCGGGCTTGCAAGCGACGGATACCAGATGTTCGGCGGCGCGCGCGTTCCGTTTGGCGACGGCGCCGGCATCCGCCTCAATGGCGTCGAGGTCGCGCTAATCTCGCGGCGCGTGCAGGCGTTCGGCACCGAACTCTTCAGCGAACTCGGCATCGAGCTCGCGACCAAGCGCTACATCGGCGTGAAGTCCACCAATCACTTCTACGCCGGCTACGCGCCGATCGCCGCGAAGGTCCTCTACTGCGACGGCGGCGGCCCCTCGCCGCTTGATGCGCGAAAATATCCGTTCCGCAAGATCGCACGCCCGCTTTGGCCCCATGACGAGTTGCCGGACGGACGCTTCGTCGTGTGAGGGGTGCTTGTCCTGCTCCGGCATTCCGTGAGTAAATCCCGCTAACCGAGGGAGGACTTCATGCGCACGACACGCCGCCACTTCGTCCAGGGCACGCTCGCGGCGACCGCGCTGTCA
>JAXDNZ010000617.1:0-3368 GCA_034669185.1 Hyphomicrobiales bacterium | reverse complement strand
AGCGACCGCATGGAGGACCTCAGCAGCACCAGCCAGGCCTTCAATGAGATCGTCGATGCCGAACTGGCGCTCGATGCCGACGGCAAGCTGCTCGCGCTGCGCGCCGACACGATCGGCGATGTCGGCGCGTACTCGATCTATCCGTGGACCGCGGGGCTCGAACCGGTGCAGGTCGTCAGCTTCCTGCCCGGCCCCTATCGCATCGCGAACTATCGCGGCCGCGTGCGCGCGGTTGCCACGGCGAAAGCCCCGACCGGGCCCTACCGCGGCGTCGGCCGGCCGATCTCGACCTTCGTGATGGAGCGCCTGATCGACATGGCGGCCGCCAAGCTCGGCCTCGATCCGCGCGAGATGCGAGCGCGCAATCTCGTCAGCGCCGGCGAGTTTCCCTACAAGGTCGCATCCGGCATCGTGTGGGACAAGTCCGGCTTCATCGAGTGCCTCGACGCGGCGTGCGATGCGCTCGGCTATGAGGCTTTCCGCGAGCGCCAGAAGGACGCGCGCGCGGCCGGCCGCTGGTATGGCATCGGCATCGCATCCTACGCCGAGTTGACCGGCATCGGCTCACGCATCTCGGTCGCGCCCGGAATGCCGATCAACACCGGCACCGAGACCGCGACCATCCGCATCGATTCGACCGGCGCCGTGACCGCCGCTTTCGGCATCGCGGCGCATGGGCAGGGACTGGAGACGACCCTGGCGCAGATCGTCGCGGAGCATCTCGGCGTACGCGTCGAGGACGTCGCGATCCTGCAGGGCGACAGCGCGGCGGTGCCGGGCGGCACCGGCACTTACGCAAGCCGCAGCACCGTGCTGGCCGGCGGCGCCGGTACCCTCGCCGCGCAGGAGCTGCGCGAGAAGGTGCTCAACGTCGCCTCGCATCTGCTCGAAGCCGCGCCCGCCGATCTCGTGGCCTATGGCGGCCGCATCACCGTCGCCGGCACCGATCGCGCCGTCACGTTCCGCGAGGTCGCGCGCGCGGTCTATTCGCAGATGGGCCGGCTGCCGCCCGAGGCGCGCGGCGAGCTCGCGTCGACCAAGACCTACGATCCGGTATTCGGCACGACAACGTCGGCCACGCATATCGCGGTGCTCGAGATCGATCCCGAGACATACGAAGTGCGGCTTCAGTGCTTCGTGGTCGCGGAGGATTGCGGCAGACTGGTCAATCCGCTGATCGTCGATGGGCAGGTGCATGGCGGCGTCGCGCAGGGCATCGGCGCGGCGCTCTACGAGGAGATCGTCTACGACGACGAAGGGCAGATCCACACCGCGAGCCTGGTGGACTATCTGGTGCCGACCGCGCGTGAGATTCCGCGGATGCACGTCGTGCATCTGGACACGTGCTCGCCCACAACACTCGGCGGATTCCGCGGCATGGGCGAAGGCGGCACGATCGGCGCGCCGGCCGCGGTCGCCAACGCGATCGCGGATGCGCTGTCGCCGCTCGGGATCGAGATCGACGAATTGCCGGTGACGCCGGAACGGCTGTACCGCCTGATCACGGCGGCCAAAGAGAAAATGTGAGGAAAGAGCCATGGACCTCGGACTGAAGGGCAAGGTCGCGCTGGTGACGGGCGCGGCGCGCGACGTCGGCCGCGAGATCGCGATGACGCTCGCTGCCGAAGGCGCGGCGGTCGCGGTCAACTATCTGTCGTCAGAGAAAGACGCGGAGGCCGTCGTCGCGGAGATCAAACAGAAGGGAGGCAACGCGAAGGCCTATAAGGCCGACGTGTCGGACTTCGCGGCCGTGAAAGCGATGGTCGATGCGGTTGCGAAGGATTTCGGCGGGCTCGACATCCTGGTCAACAATGCCGGCCTCGCCAAGCGCCAGCGCTTCGTCGAGACCAAGCCGGACGACTGGCACAAGCAGATCGATGTCTGCCTCTACGGCGCGATCCACTGCTGTCACGCCGCCGCACCGTATCTCGAAGCCGCAAGGAACGGCCGCATCGTTGCGGTGATCGGAGATTCTTCGCGCGTCGGCGAGTCGGGGCTTGCGATCGTTGCGGCCGCGCGCGCCGGCGTGGTCGCGCTCATGAAATCGCTCGCGCGCGAATTCGGCCGTTCCGGCACGACCGCCAACACGGTCTCGCTCGGCCTGGTCGAGACTGCGCACGACCGCGCCTGGGTCGATGAAAACCGCGAAAAACTGGTGCGGCTCTATCCGGTGCGCCGGCTCGGCCTACCCGACGACATCGCACCCGCAATCGCGCTGCTCTGTTCGCCGCGCTCGGGCTGGATCACCGGCCAGGTCCTGAGCATCAGCGGCGGCTTCAGCATGGTGTGAAATTTTCCGCTCATTGCCGCGCAAGCGGGAATTCAGAGCCAAAGAACTGGGTCCCCGCTTTCGCGGGGACGAGCGGGGCGGGAGGGACGAGGGAAACGATGCTGCATGCGGACCTGATCGCGCCGATCCATACGCTGCTGGCGCGCCACGCGGCCGCGCGAGGCGGCAAAGTCGCGTATCGCGACGCGCGCACCTCGGTCACCTATGCGGCGCTGAACGAACGCACCGCGCGGCTCGCCGGCCATCTCGCCGATCTCGGCATCGGTCCGAACGAGACCGTGGCGATGCTGCTGCCGAATTCGGTCGAGTGGGTCGAGACCTGCTTTGCGATCGCGCGCGCGGGTGCGATCAGCGTACCGATCAGCTACGACGCGAGCGAGCCGGAGATCGCCTATCGGCTCAGCGACGCGAACTGCCGTGCCATCGTCACGGCCGCCGAGCGCGGCGACCTCGTCGCCAAGCTTCAGGCGGGCTCGCCAGATCTCAAGACCGTGATCGTCACCGACCGCGGCGCGAGCAGCGTCAAGGCGCTGCGCTACACAGACCTGATGGCGACACCGCCGAAGTCCGCGCCGCGCGATCCCGCGGCGCTGCACGAACCCGCCTTCATCCTCTACACCTCCGGCACCACCGGGCGCGCCAAGGGCGTGCTGCTGACGCTGCATGGCATGCTCTGGATCGTCGCCGCCTGCTGGACGCCGATCACCGGCTTGAGCGAGCGCGACACCGTGCTCTCGCCGTTGCCGCTGTTTCATTCGTACGCGCTGAACCTCTCGGTGCTCGGCGTCCTCGCGACCGGCGCGAGCGAATACCTCATGGAGCGCTTCTCCACGAGCGAAGCCGTCCGGCTGCTGCAGACCGGGGAGTTCACTTATTTCCCCGGCGTGCCGACGATGTTTCATTATTTGCTGCAGTCGACGCGCGAAGTGCGCGACCTCACGTTCCCGAATCTGCGGCTCTGCGTGTCGGCCGGCGCCATCATGCCGGCGACGCTCAACCGCGAATTCGAGCAGCGTTTCGGCGTGCCGTTGCTCGACGGCTACGGCATCACCGAAACCTCCACCATGGTGACGATGAA
>JAXDNZ010000616.1:0-3900 GCA_034669185.1 Hyphomicrobiales bacterium | reverse complement strand
AAGTCGCGAGATCACCTTTTGGCGACTGGTCTCGGGCTTTTGCATCGGACGCAACGGGAAAATATGCGCAAATATTGGCGCATGCAAGTGGCTAATCTGCCTGCCGCTCCAGCGCCTTCCTCTCCCACCCGCCCCGGTTCGCCGCGGCCTCGTAGGTGCTCTGCATGAAGGCGAGCAGCGCGTCGTCGGGCGATGGCGCCGTGCGCACCGCGTCGTAGTCGAGCAGGAACTGCCCGAGGTCCTTGTTGTAGGCCGCGCCCGCCGGCCGCACCGATGCCTCGCCGAAGCCCTCCGGCTCCGGATAGGCGTAGGAATAGAACGCCGCGCGGCCGTAGCCGCCATTGCCGGGCCAGAAACCGGCGCTCGCGCATTCGTGCGAGTAGGCCTCTTGCATCACCCAGAGCCCGACGTTCGGTGCCTTGCTGCTGGTGAGTGGCGGCGCGCCGCGGCCGGTGAAGCGCGTCACCGCGAGATCGAACGAGCCCCAGAAGAAGTGCACCGGGCTCACCTTGCCGAGAAAGCGCGCGCGGAAAATATTGAACACGCGATCGGCCTGCACCAGCTGACGCCAGAATGCTTGCGCCGCATCGGCATCATAGCTCGCATGCGTGCGGTCCTGCTCGAACGGGATCGCGCCTTCGATCTCGACCGGCATGGTCCGGATGCGCAGCTCGACGCCGAGCACACCCAGGCGTGCCATCACGGCGACGTAAAAATCCGCGACCGGCATCGGCGCGAGCCTGATCCGCTCCTCGCGCGCATCGCTGGTGCGGAGGATGAGCTCATACGCGCAGAAATCGAAATCGATCTGCAGCACGCGGTCGCGGTACGGCATCGGGCCGGTCGTGAGGCCGCGCGCGTTCACCGTGAGGACGATGCCCCACCAGTGGTTGGTCAGCGGGCTGAGCGCGAGCTTGATCTTGCCGACAATCTGCGTCCACAGGTGCAGCGTGCCGCAGGTGTCCTGCCAGTCCGCGTAGGCGAGCGCCGGCCAGATGTCGCCGTCGGGTGATGCCATGGGCGGGAAGGCTCCTCGCCCGACGAAAGGCTAGTTCGGCCGGGCGAACAAGTGCGGGTCGTAGCCCGCATCGACCAGATCGGCGAGCGCGACGCGGTGCCAGGCGTGGTTCTGCATGTCGAGGACCAGCGCTTCGATCTCGCAACCGGCTTCTTCGGTTTTGAGGCGCACCTGACGGGCGTTGCTCAGTTCGGCCTGGATATCGCGAAGATCGATCATGGCGGGCCTCCGGCGATCCAACGGCGCCACGCTAGCCCGGTTCCGTCTGTTCTGCAAATGTTCTTGCGGTCAACACACAACCATGTTCTACTCCCGGTACGTAAGCGAGGCATTCGCATGGTTCAGCGGGTATCGACCGTCGCGTTCGAAGGGATCGAGGCGCGCGCCGTCGACGTGCAGGTCCAGGTCGCGCCCGGCCTGCCGGCGTTCCACGTGGTCGGCCTCGCCGACAAGGCGGTCTCGGAGGCGCGCGAGCGGGTGCGCGCCGCCCTGACGGCCTCGGGGCTCGCGCTGCCGGCGCGCCGCATCACCGTCAACCTCGCGCCCGCCGACCTGCCAAAAGAAGGCAGCCACTACGATTTGCCGATCGCGCTCGGCCTGATGGCGGCGATCGGCGCGATCCCGCATGACGCGGTGAGCGGGTTCACGGTGCTGGGCGAGCTCGGCCTCGACGGCTCGATTGCGCCGGTCGCGGGCGTGCTGCCGGCCGCGATCGGCGCGAATGCGCGTGGCGAGGGGCTGATCTGTCCGGCCGCCTGCGGGCCGGAAGCCGCGTGGGCGAGCCCCGACATGGAGATCATCGCGGCGGCCTCGCTGATCCAGCTCGCCAATCATTTCAAGGGCACGCAGGTGCTGATCCGCCCCAAGCCGAAAGTGCGCGAGGTCGGCGACACGCTGCTCGACCTGAAGGACATCAAGGGCCAGGAAAGCGCCAAGCGTGCGCTCGAGGTCGCGGCGGCCGGCGGGCATAACCTGCTGATGGTCGGCCCACCCGGCGCCGGCAAGTCGATGCTCGCGGCGCGGCTGCCCTCGATCCTGCCGGCGCTGTCGCCGCCCGAGCTTCTCGAAGTGTCGATGATCGCCTCGGTGGCGGGCGAGATCGCCGAAGGCGCGCTCACCAACCGCCGCCCGTTCCGCGCGCCGCATCATTCGGCCAGCATGCCGGCGCTGGTCGGCGGCGGTCTGCGCGCCAAGCCGGGCGAGATCTCGCTGGCGCATCACGGCGTGCTGTTTCTCGATGAATTTCCCGAATTCCAGCCCGCGGTGCTCGACTCGCTGCGCCAGCCGCTGGAGTCCGGCGACGTGACGATCGTGCGGGCGAACTACCGCGTCACCTATCCGGCGCGCTTCATGCTGGTCGCCGCCATGAATCCGTGCCGCTGCGGACGCGCGAACGATCTCGGCTTTTCCTGCAAACGCGGGCCGGTCGCGCGCTGCACCGGGGAGTACCAGGGGCGGCTCTCCGGGCCGCTGATCGACCGCATCGACCTGCATATCGAGGTGCCGGCCGTGACCGCGGCCGACCTGATCCTTCCGGCGCCGGCGGAAGGGAGCCGCGAGGTCGCGGCCCGCGTTGCGCGGGCGCGTGAGCTGCAAGCCGCGCGCTACGCGGCGCTCGGCCTGCCACATGTGCGCACCAACGCGCAGGCGCAGGGGCCGGTGCTGGAAGAGGTGGTCAAGCCGGACGGCGCGGGCGCGGCGCTGATCCGCGATGCCGCCGACGCGATGCGGCTTTCGGCGCGCGGTTATCACCGTGTGCTGCGGGTCGCACGGACGCTCGCCGACCTCGACGGCGCCGACAAGGTCGCCCGCATCCATCTCGCCGAGGCGCTGTCTTATCGCGCGCTCGCCGACGAGATCCGCCGCGCCGCCTGACGGCGGCCCGACGGTTCAGCCGGCGGCCGGTGCGTCGACTTTCTTGCGGAAGATCAACCGCACCGCGATCCAGATCACGATCATGAGCAGGATCATGCGGAAGCCCGCGAGCGAGAGCGCGGCGCGTCCGAGAAAGAAGATCAGGCTGGCCCAGAACGTGACCCAGAACGCTTCCGCGGCGAACGAATAAGCGAGAAAGCGCGGCGCCGGGAATTGCAGGATGCCGGCGGCGGTCGAAATGACCGATGCGAGGTTCGCCTGCCAATAGGTCGTGAAGATCGCGCTCAGCCCATAGCGGGTCAGCCGGGTTTGCGCGTTCTCCAGCGGCTCGCGCAGGCCGAAAGCAAGCAACAGGCGATACCAGCCGTATTTGCCGGCGTAGAAGTTGGTCACGTAGGCGGCAAACAGCCCGGAGCCGGCGAGCGCCGCCACCTGCGCGACACGCGCAACGTCCTGCCCGGCGACGATCAGCGCGAAGATGATCACCAGCGTGCCGGGGAAGTACCAGCCGATCACCAGCAAGCCTTCGAGATAGGCCGAGATCAGCACGATCACGACGCCGTAGCGGTCGAGATAGCCTCTGGCGATGTCGAGGATGGTCTCTTCGGGCGGCAGATCGAGCAGGACCCAGGCCGCATAGAGCAGCAGGAAAACCGCCAGCACCGCGAGGGGGAATGCGACGAGCCTGAAAGTCCGCAGCGCCATGCCTGCTCTGTGTGCTGCAGCGCGGCGATGGTCGCCGGAGCAGCAATCACAGCCATAAAGGCGTTGCGACCTTTCGCTGTCAATGCGCCAAAGGACGGCGGCTACCGCTTCAACCCGGTACGGCTCGCGTGCAGCGAAGCGTCCGGCCCGCGCCGCGTCCGCCCGCTGCCCGGCGTGTCGGCGCGTTGCCGCCGCGCCGGGGATTGCCGTCTGCCGGCGCTGCGCCGGCTGCGCGCGCCGGCCTTGCCTTCGAGCGAGACGCAGAGCGCGCGAAATTCTTCCTCGGTGATGCCGTGCAAATC
>JAXDNZ010000615.1:0-11635 GCA_034669185.1 Hyphomicrobiales bacterium | reverse complement strand
TAGCTCAGGCTTTCGTTCAGGAGCTTGTCGAACACGCGCTTCTGATTGCCGGCCGAGATGCGGTTGCCGATGCGCGACATCAGCACGGCCTGGCCGTAGAGCGCGAGGCCTCGCACCGTGAACACGACGAGGCAGATGATGCCGATGGCCGTGATGCCTTTGAAGTTCTTGCTCAGATAGGCGTAGTTGATGAAGTCGCCCATCAGGTAGGCGACGATCGCCGTGGAGGCGGCCGCGATCGCCATCAGGGCAAACGCACACGCATAAAGGCGCCAGTGAGCGGTGCCATGTTCGAGCAGCAGCCGGCGCACCAGCGCGCGCGTGGTGTAGCGGTCGTCGAGCTTGAACGGCTGGATTGTCATGCGCCTCCGCCGGGGCGCCATGGCGCTGCCCGGGTGGCCGTTCCTTGCCCGCTGGAGGGCGGATTTTCAAGCAGAATCAGCATTATCGCCGACCTTGGGTCAGCGATTGCGCAGCATCAGCTTGCGCTCCCAGCCGAGCGCGTGATCGACGATGGTCGACAGATCGTCATGCGCGGGCTTCCACCCGATCAGCGCCCGTGCGCGGTCTGAGGACGCCACGATCTGTGCCGGGTCGCCGGCACGGCGGGGACTGAGCTCGACCGCGAAGTTCGTGCCGGAGACGCGCTTGACCGTATCGATCACGTCGAGCACCGAGAAGCCGCGGCCGTAGCCGCAATTGAGTGTCTCGGATGCGCCGCCGCCGCGCAGATAGCGCAGCGCGTCGAGATGCGCCTGCGTCAGATCGCTCACATGAATGTAGTCGCGCACGCAGGTGCCGTCGGGCGTCGGATAGTCGGTGCCGAACACGTCCATCTTCGGCCGCCGGCCGAGTGCGGTTTCGACCGCGACCTTGATCAGATGCGTTGCACCCTTCGTCGACTGTCCGGTGCGCAGCTGCGGATCGGCGCCCGCGACGTTGAAGTAGCGCAGGATCACGTGCTTGAGACCGTGTGCGATGCCGGCATCGCGCAGCATGATCTCGGTCATCAGCTTGGACGAGCCGTAAGGCGACATCGGGTTGAGCGTGTCATCCTCGGTCACCGGCACGCGCGCCGGATTGCCGTACACCGCGGCGGTCGACGAGAAAATGAAGTGCCGCACGCCGCCCTGCACGGCGCATTCGATCAGCGCACGCGAATTGACGGTGTTGTTCTTGTAGTAGCCGAGCGGATCGGCGACCGACTCCGGCACCACGATCGAGGCAGCGAAATGGATGATCGCCTCGACGCCGTGCTGCTTGATGACTGATGCGACCAGCGCCTGATCGCCGGTCTCGCCGATGACGAGCTCAGCCTCGGGTGCGATCGCCCAGTCGAAGCCGGTCGAAAGATTGTCGAGCACGACGACGCGTTCGCCGGCCGCGACCAGCGCATAGACCATGTGGCTGCCGATGTAGCCGGCGCCGCCGGTGACCAGAACCGTCATCTCGTGACCCAATGCCTACTGCCGTCACTCGGGGCGCGGACGATGTCCGCGAGCCCGGAATCCATAATCCCGACTCGTGGTTATGGATTCCGGGCCCGCCGCTTCGCGACGTCCCGGAATGACACCTAGTCCTATTCCAATGAAGAAGCGGTTATTGCCCGCTTCGCTCTGGTTAACGGACCGGTGACAAGAACGAGGCGCCGCGTATAACGGCATCCGAATGGCCGACATCCTCTTCATCAAGACCTCCTCGCTCGGCGACGTGATCCACCACATGCCGGCGGTGACCGAGGCGCGGCGCCATTGTCCGGCGGCGCGCTTTGCCTGGGTCGTCGAGGAGGATTTCGCCCCGCTCGTTGCATTGCATCCCGCCATCGATACCGTGATCCCGGTTGCGTCGCGACGCTGGCGGCGGCAGTGGCTTTCGCCCTCGACGTGGCCGGAGCGGCGTGCATTCAGGCACGCCTTGCGCGAGCGCGCGTATGACACGGTCATCGACACGCAGGGCCTGTTCCGGTCGGCGTTGATCGCGCGCCGCGCGCGTGGCGAACACCACGGTTACGATGCCGCCAGCATCAAGGAGCGCGCGGCTGCCGCTTTCTATGATGTGCGCCATCGCGTTGACCGCTCGCTGCACGCGATCACGCGCAACCGGCTGCTGACCGGCCTTGCGCTCGGCTATACGCCGGAAGGGAACGCCGATTTCGGTCTCGACCGCGCGGCGCTCTCGGGCGGCGCGGAAGGGACATATGCGGTGCTGCTGCATGCGACCGCGCGTCGCGAGAAGGAATGGCCGGTCGAGCACTGGATCGCGCTCGGGAATAACATCTCCGCGCGGGGATATGACCTCGTCATCCCCTGGGGCAGCGAGACCGAGCGCGAACGCAGTGCCGCCATAGTTGCGCGCGTTGCGCGGTCATCTGCGCCCGATCGTCGGGCGCTTGATCACGTTGCCCGGCAGATCGCAGGGGCCAGTCTGGTCATCGGCGTGGACACCGGGCTGACCCATCTGGCGGGGGCGCTTGGCGTACCGCTGGTCGCGGTGTTCGCCGGCACCGAGCCGGGACTGTACGGGCCGATGGGGGCGGGACCGATCGCGGTCGTCGGGGACAAGCGCGGCGCACCGCCGGTCGACGAGGTGATGGCTGCGGTCGACCGGGTCGGCGGATAGCGTTACCGGCTGGCAAGCGCCTGGCGCGTTGCGACAAGAACCTGTTCGGTCGTGATGTCGCGCATGCAGCGGTGATGCAGCAACCGGCAGGTCGGCTTGTGGCACGGCTGGCACGGCAGTTCGGTCGTGGTCTCGATCGTCGCGGCCAGTGGGTTGAGGGGTGCCCAGTGCCACGGGCTCGTCGGTCCGAAGATTCCGATCGAGGGCGTGCCGAGCGCGGCCGCGACGTGGAGCAGCCCGGAATCGTTCGAGATCGCGACGTCGGCCCCCGCTAAGGCGATGATCGCGTTGCGTAAATCCGTGCCGCTGAGGTCGCGGACGTGAGGGCCGACGTCCGCGATGATGCGGGCGAGCGGCGCCTCGGCCGGCCCGCCGAGCACCCAGATCGACGCGCCCTCGGCGGCCAGACGCCGCGCGAGGTCGGCGTATGCCGCGGCCGGCCAGCGCTTCGACGGGCCCACCGCGCCGGGCGCCAGCGCGACGACCGGGCGGTCCTCAGTCAGGCCGTTGCGCTGGCGCCAGCCGGCAACCTCGACGGCAGGCACGCGAAGCTCCGGCAAGGGCCAGTCAGGTGGCGGCGTCTCGTGCGCCAACAAGGCGAGTCGGGCGCAGCGGTCGACCATGCGCGGCAATTTGCGCTCGCCGTAGCGCACATCGTTGATCAGGCCGAAGCGCCATTCTCCAAGCCAGCCAATGCGTTGCGGGATGCCGGCGAGGAACGGCGCGAGCGCGGCCTTCCAGGTGCGCGGCATGATCAGCACGCTGCCGTAGTCCCCACGCCGCAACCGCGCCGCCAGCGCGCGTTGCGCGGCGAACGACAGCCGCCCGCGCGGCAGATCCACGACGATGGCCTGCCGAAGGCCCGGCATGTAGTCGGCGAGCGGCGCGCAAAGCGTCGTGGACAGGACGTCCACCGGCCGTGCCGGGAACCGCGCCTTCAAGAGCTTCACGACCGAGTGGCAGCGAACGAAATCCCCGATCCACATGTACGGCACAATCAGGATCGGCCGGTGGTCCGCCGTGGAGCGCCAAGCGACGTCCGGCGTCGCGTTCTGAGAGTTGATGTTCATTTCTTCATAGAGTGAATACAAATTCACGATCGTTCGTTGGACGATACTCGCCTTCGGCGGCGCTCCTGGCGGCGCACGGGGCGGCCGCCGGGGCACTATAGCCGAACCGGCCTCATGTTGCGCCGCCCGGCAGAGTGCGGCAAAGGAGGACGAGCCAAGGATCGCAATGTTCGATTTCGAGAAGCGGCTGCACGACATCGGCCAGCAGACCATTCTCTGCGTCGGCGACCTGATGCTCGACGACTTCGTCTACGGCGAAGTTGGGCGCATCTCGCCCGAGGCGCCGGCGCCGGTGCTGAAAGTGACGCGCAGCGAAGTCACCATTGGCGGCGCCGGCAACGTCGCGCGCAATGTCGCCTCGCTCGGGGCGCGCTGCATCTTCGTTGGCTTGGTCGGCGACGACGCTGCTGGCCGCACCGTAATCTCCGCGCTGCAAGCCGATCCGCGCATCGAGCCCTCGCTGGTGATCGACCGCGCACGGCCGACCACCCGCAAGGTGCGCTTCGTCTCCGATCATTTCTCGACGCACCTGTTGCGCGCCGACTGGGAAGAGGCCGCGCCCGCCGATGCCGACCGCGAGGGCGAGCTGATCGCGCGCGCACTTGCCGCGATGCCGCGTGTCGGCGTGGTGGTGCTTTCCGACTATGCCAAGGGCGTGTTGACCCCGCGCGTGATCCGCGCGGTGATCGACGAAGCGCGCCGCCTCGGCAAGCGCGTGATCGTCGACCCCAAGGGGCAGGACTACACGGTCTATCGCGGCGCCACGATGGTGACGCCGAACCGGCGCGAACTCGCGAACGCGACGCGACGCGAGGCCCTTGGCGATGCGGCGATCTCGGCGGCCGCGGCCGAGCTTGCCCGCATGGTGGGATGCCAAGCCGTGCTGGTGACGCGCAGTGAAGAAGGAATGACGCTGTTTGTCGAAGGAGAGCAGCCGGTTCACGTTCCGGCCTATGCGGTGAAGGTGCTCGACGTGTCCGGTCCGGGCGACACGGTGGTCGCCGTGCTTGCCGTCATGCTGGCGCTCGGGGCCGGTTATGAAGCCGCGATGCGTGCCGCCAATGCGGGCGCCGCGGTAGTGGTCGGAAAGCCCGGCACCGCGACGGTCAGCGTCAACGAGTTGCGCCACCGCCTGTTGCCGGCGGCCGCGACCGCCACAGAGGACAAGATCGTGTTCGACCGTGCCGTGCTCGGCGAGCGTCTCGCCGAGTGGCGGCGCCAGCGCCTGCGCATCGGCTTTACCAATGGCTGCTTCGATCTCCTGCACCGTGGCCACGTCAGGCTGATGGCCGAGGCGCGAGCGCGCTGCGACCGGCTGGTGGTCGGGCTCAACAGCGATGCCTCGGTGTCGCGCCTCAAGGGCAAGGACCGCCCGATCCAGAACATCAGTTCGCGCGCCGAGGTGCTCGCCGCGCTCGAAGCGATCGATCTCGTCGTGGTGTTCGAGGAGGACACACCGCTGGAGCTGATCCGCGAAGTTCGTCCCTCGGTGTTGATCAAAGGTGGCGACTATGCGCGCACCGACGTCGTCGGGCACGACCTGGTCGAAGCCGATGGCGGCGAGGTGATCCTGATCGATCTCGTGCCCGGCCACAGCACGACCGGCATGGTCGCGCGCTCGCGCGGCACCGGCAGCATCGGCTCCTGAGCGAGGCATGATCGCGAAAAGCGGGTGCCGGTTTTCGGAAGAGATCATGCCCGGGCAAGATAGACGCGCGCCGGCGACGGCTGGAGGGCAGGGGTGCGGCTCAGCGCGATCGTGATCACCAAGGACGAGGCCGCCAATATTGGCGACTGCCTCGACAGTCTTGCGTTCTGCGACGAGCGCATCGTGGTCGACTGCGGCAGCGCCGACGGCACCTTGATGATCGCCAAGCAAAAAGGCGCGCGCGTCGGTTTCCACGAGTGGGCCGGTTTCGGCGCGCAGAAGAACTATGCGCTGTCGCTCGCGCGCGGGGAGTGGGTGCTCTCGGTCGATGCCGACGAGCGCGTCACGCCGGAACTGCAGCAGGCGATCCTGGCGGCCCTCGATAACGAGAAGGTCGACGGCTATGAGTTTCCGCGCCGGTCGAGCTTTTGCGGTCGCGTGATGCGCCATTCGGGCTGGTTTCCCGACCGCGTGCTGCGGCTGTTCCGGCGCGGCAAGGGGCGCTTCTCCGACGACGTGGTGCACGAGCGCGTCATTTGCGACGGCCCGGTGAAACGCCTCAAGACACCGCTCCTGCATTATCCGGTACGCCGCCTCGAAGATGCGATCCGGCGCATGGACAGCTATTCGACGCTCGGCGGCGAACAGCTTGCGGCATCGGGCAGGCCCGCCTCGATCCTGAAGGGCGTGACACACGGCACGTTCGCGTTCCTGCGCACTTACGTGTTGCGGTTCGGCTTCCTCGACGGCGGCGCCGGCTTCATGCTCGCGGTCGCGAACGCGGAAGGCACGTATTATCGCTACGTCAAAGCCTGGCTTGCGAGCCAACGCCGTGAATGAGCCGATCTCGGTCGTGGTCTCGACCTATGAGCGCCCCAACGCGCTCGCGGCGGTGCTGCGCGGCCTCTCACGGCAGGAAGACCGGCACTTCGAGGTCGTGGTTGCCGATGACGGCTCAGGCCCTGCGACCGCGGCCGAGATCGGCGAATGGAAGACGCGGCTCGGCATCCCGCTTGTCCATGTACGCCACGAGCATGACGGTTTCCGCGCGGCCGAAATTCGCAACCGCGCGATCCTGGCGAGCACCGGCGCCTATTGCGTATTTCTCGACGGCGACTGTATTCCGCGCCCCGATTTCGTTGCGCGGCATCGCGCGCTTGCCGAACCCGGCTGGTTCGTCGCCGGCAATCGAATCCTGCTCTCGGCCGCGCTGACCAAGCGCGTGCTCGGCGAGGGGCTCGAGCCGGAGCACTGGAGCCTTGCGGCGTTGCTCCGCCGCTGGCCGCGCGGGGTCAATCGGCTGCTCCCTGCGCTTCGTCTCCCGCTCGGCGCATTTCGCAAGCGTGAGCCCTCGCGCTGGGAGGGCGCACGGACCTGCAATCTTGCGGTCTGGCGCGCCGATCTCGACCGCATCGATGGGTTCGACGCGAATTTTTCCGGTTGGGGTCTTGAGGACTCCGATCTCGCGATCCGTCTCATCCACGCAGGTGTACGGCGCAAGGACGGGCGCTGCGCGACCGGCGTGTTTCACCTGTGGCATTCGGCGAACGACCGGGCACGCCTGCCCGAGAACCAGGCGCGGCTCGACGAGGTGATGCACAGCGGCCGCATCCGCGCCTTGCGCGGCCTCTCGGCGTTCGGCGCGGTGCCGGCTCATGCCTGACATCACGGTCGATTCCGCGCCGTTCGGCAGCCGCGCGCCGTGCGGTCTTGATCGCGCGGTGCTCGCGGCGACGCGCGCCATGCCGAACAACTGGCTCGGGCTGCGCCTCGCGATGGTGTTTCGCCGCATCACGATGAACCGGCTCGGCCTGCGCGCGCTCGACACCGCGCTGTGGGGCATGCGTCTGAGGCTCTATCCGCGCCGCAACGGTTGCGAGAAGAATGCGCTGTTCACTCCACAGATGTTCGACGTGTTCGAGCGCGGCGTGCTCGCCGACGCGATCGATGCACGCCTTGCCGCGCGCGAAACGTTCGCCTTCGTCGATATCGGTGCCAATGTCGGGCTCTATTCGCTGTTCGTCGCGGCGCGCGCCGGCGACCGCGCGCGCATCCTAGCGATCGAGCCGCAGCCGGGGATTCTCGAGCGGCTGCGCTTCAATCTCGCCGCCAATCCGGCGGCAAGAGTCGAGGTGCTGCCGATTGCCCTCTCCGACCACGACGGCAGCGCCGACCTCGTGCTCGATGCGAGCGACGGCGGCGGCACGCATCTCGACAAGCACACCGCGACGCGCGGTGCCGACGGACGCGTGGTGCCGGTGCCGTGCCGGACGCTGGCTGCGGTATTGATGGAAGCGGGCCTGACCGCTGTCGATGCCCTGAAGATCGACGTCGAGGGTGCCGAGGACCTTGTGCTCGCGGCGTTCCTGCGCGACGCGCCGGAGCGCCTTCTGCCTACCCTGGTATTGATCGAGGACACGCGCGGCTTCTGGCAGACCGACGTGTTCGCCTTGCTCGAACAGCGCGGTTACACTGCGTTCGCGCGCAGCAAGCAGAACGTCGCGTTCCGGCGCGCCCGACGAGACTAGAGCATGGCCGATGCCGCAGCGAACGCCAGCCTGATCCGACGCGCCTTCGATCGCGCACGGCTCGAGCGTCTCGCCGACTGGCTTGCGGTGGCGGTCGTGGTGTCGCTCCCGTGGTCGACCTCGGCGACCGGCATTCTCATCGTCGTCTGGCTGGTCGCGCTGATCCCGACGCTCGACGTCGCCACCCTGCGGGCCGAGTTCCGCAGCGCGGCCGGTGGATTGCCGGTTCTGCTCTGGCTGTTCGCGGGGTTCGGCATGCTGTGGGCCGACGTGACGTTCGCGGAGCGAATCGGCGGTCTTGGCGGCTTCCACAAACTGCTGATCATTCCGCTGCTGCTGGCGCAATTCCGCCGTTCGGAGCGGGGGTTTCTGGTGCTCTATGGGTTTCTGATTTCGTGTCTCGTTCTGCTCGCCGTTTCGTGGATCTTCTATGGGCTGTGGCATGCTTACCCGGGATGGGTCGTCGTGCCCAACAAGCTGCGCGGCATTCCGGTCAAGGATTACATCGCGCAGAGCAGCGAATTCCTGATCTGCGCCTTCGCGCTGCTCGCCGCCGCGATCGATCGCGCGCGCATCGGGCAGGTCGCGACGGCGGCGGGGCTCGCGCTGCTCGCGGCGTTGTTCCTGGCAAACATCTTCTATGTCGCAACGGGACGCACGGCCATCGTCGTGATCGCCTTGCTGCTGGTGATTCTGGCGGTCCGCGAGTTCGGCTGGAAGGGTTTGCTCGGAGCCGGTCTTGTGGGCGCGATTCTGCTCGGCGCCGTGTGGGCGTCTTCGCCGCTTCTGCGTGACCGCATGATCCAGACTGTCGACGAGATGCAGAGCTATCGGACCGAGAACGCGATCGATTCGACCGGTCCGCGGCTCGAATTCTGGAAAAAGTCCTTGAGCTTCATCGCGCAGGCCCCGGTCATCGGCCACGGGACGGGCTCGATCGCCGAACAGTTCCGCCGCGCGGCCGGCACCACCGGCGCTGCGGCGATCCGCGCCGACAATCCGCACAATCAAGTGTTCGGCGTCGCGATCCAGCTCGGCGTCGTCGGGGCGGCGTTGCTGATCGCCATGTGGGTCGCGCACCTCGCCTTATTCCGTGGCGGGGGGTTGATCCACTGGCTGGGCCTGATGATCGTCCTGCAGAACATCGTCTCGTCGCTGTTCAATTCGCATCTGTTCGATTTCTTCCACGGCTGGCTCTACGTGTTCGGGGTCGGTGTCGTCGGCGGAATGGCGTTGCGAACGCGGCTGAATGCGCGCGAGACAGTTGCGACATGACTCTCGAACTTGCCCCGAATCCACGAATTCTCGTCATCGTTCTGCGGCGGCTCGGAGATGTGCTCCTCACCACGCCGCTGATCCGCAGCCTCAAGCAGGCCTACCCCGACGCTGCGATCGACGCGTTGGTGTTTGCCGGCACCGAGGAGATCCTTGCCGGCAATCCCGACCTGGCGAACGTCATCGCGATGCCGCCGCGGGCAACCTTGCGCCAAACGCTCGCGCTCGGCGCCCGGCTGTGGCGCCGCTACCATCTTGCAGTATCCACGCAGACCGGCGACCGGCCGACTGGCTTCGCCTGGGTTGCGGGACGCAAACGCATCGGCCTGATCGAAGGCGACGGGATCCCGGCGCGCCTGAAGCGCCGTGCGCTCGACGCATGCGTCATCACCGATCCCGAGCTGCATCGCGTCGCCGATCTGCTTCGTCTGGCCGACCTGCTCGGCATCGACCAGTCCGAAGACATCGTTCTTCCCACCGGGACGACGCGCATCGATAGCAGGCCCGGCCGGCTTTACGCCGTCATCCATGCGGTGCCGATGTTCCGCTACAAGCGCTGGACCGAAGAGGGCTGGCGCGCACTGGCCGCAGCGCTCGCCGCGCGCGGCCTTGCCGTGGTGGCGACCGGCGGGCCCTCGGATGCGGACAAGCGGTATCTCGACGGCGTGTGGAGCGCGCGGCCCGAGGTGCGCCGCCTCGACGGCGCGCTCTCCTGGGGCGAGCTGGCCGCTCTGATTGGGGGTGCCGCGGTCTATATCGGTCCCGACACGTCGGTCACGCATTTGGCGGCCGCCACCGGCGCGCCGACCATCGCGCTCTATGGCCCAACCGATCCGCGTCTGTTCGGCCCGTGGCCGGTCGGCGGGCTCGCCGATCCGTGGGTCGCGGCCGGCACGATCCAGCGGCGCGGCAACGTCTGGCTCGTGCAGAACCCGTTGCCGTGCCTGCCCTGCCAGCAAGAGGGCTGCGAACGGCATCGCGAGAGTTTCAGCCAATGCCTCGACGAGCTCTCGCCGTCGCAGGTTCTGATGGCGGTGGATCAGGCGCTGCCATCCGCCCGTAGCGCGAGCGCATAAACGCCGCTATGGAAAGGCCATGGTCCGCCTCTCGCTGACGCCGCGCCAGATGCTGATCGTCGCGCACGATCTGATCGCGACCGCCGTCGCAATCGTCGCGAGCTTCTTCATCCGGTTCGAGGCCGCGGGCCTGGAGCAGCGTCTCGGCGGGCTGCTGCAGATCGTGCCCGGCTTCGTGATCTATGCGGGCTTCGTCTACTTCGTCTGCCGTCTGCACGAGTCGAAGTGGCGTTTCACGTCGGTGCTCGAGCTGCGCAACATCGTGCGCGCCTCGACGGTGCTCGCGGTTTCGTTGCTCATCCTCGACTACGTGCTGGTCTCGCCGCTGTTCTACGGCGAGTATTTCTTCGGCAAGGTCACGATTCTGCTCTACTGGTTCCTGCAGATCGCGTTCCTCGCCGGCTCGCGCGTCGCCTATCGCCATTTCCGCTACGTGCGCACGCAGTATCACGCGCGCGAGGGCGAGGCCGTGCCGACGCTCGTGCTCGGGCGCGCCGCCGACGCCGAGGTGCTGCTGCGCGCCATCGAAACTGGTGCCGTCAGCAAGGTGCGGCCGATCGGCATTCTCTCGCCCTCGCTCGCCGACCGCGGGCAGAGCATCCGCGGCGTCCCGGTGGTGGGAGGCCTCGACGACCTCGAACAGGTGACGCGCGACACGCAGGAGCGCGGCGTACGTCTCATGCGGCTGATCTTCACCCCGTCGGCGCTGGTGCCCGAAGCCGCGCCCGAGGCGACGCTGATGCGCGCGCGCCGGCTCGGCTTGCAGACGAGTCGGCTGCCCACGCTCGATGACGGCGGCGAAGCGCTGCAGCTCGCGCCGATCGCGGTCGAGGACCTGCTGCTGCGCGACAGCGTCAAGATCGACTACCAGCGGCTCGAAACCTTCATCCGCGGCAAGTCCATCATCGTAACCGGAGGCGGCGGCTCGATCGGCGCGGAAATCTGCGACCGCGTCATCACGTTCGGCGCGAAGCGGCTCCTCATCGTGGAGCATTCCGAGGTCGCGCTGCATACGGTGACCGAGGTGCTCGCCGCCAAGGGCGCGCGCGCCGAGATCGAGGGCCGCATCGCCGACGTGCGCGACCGCGAGCGCATCGCGCGGGTGTTCGCCGACTTCAAGCCCGACATGGTGTTCCATGCGGCCGCGCTGAAACATGTCCCGATGCTCGAGCGCGACTGGGGCGAAGGCATCAAGACCAACGTGTTCGGCTCGATCAATGTCGCCGATGCCGCGGTCGCGGCCGGCGCCGCCGCCATGGTGATGATCTCGACTGACAAGGCGATCGAGCCGGTGTCGGTGCTCGGCGCGACCAAGCGCTTCGCCGAGATGTACTGTCAGGCGCTCGACGCCGACTTCGCGCGCCGCGCCCGCCAGATGCGGCTGATCGCGGTGCGCTTCGGCAACGTGCTGGCGTCGAA
>JAXDNZ010000614.1:0-4947 GCA_034669185.1 Hyphomicrobiales bacterium | reverse complement strand
GCGGCGGCGTCCGCGCTGGCCGATTCCGGCGCGCATGTGACGCTGCTCTCGCGCACGCGCGGCGAGATCGAAGAAGCGGCGGACGCGATCCGCGCGCGCGGGCAGAAGGCGGATACGCTGGTGCTCGACGTGACCGATCTTCCCGCCATGCAGGCGGCGATCGCCGCAGCCGAACCGTTCAACATTCTCGTCAACAACGCCGGCACCAACCGGCCGAAGCCGCTGACGGACGTCACCATCGAGGACTACGACGTCATCATGGGGTTGAACGTGCGCGCGGCTTATTTCGTCGCGCAGGCGGTCGCGCGGCGGCTGCTTCAAGCGAAGCAATCCGGCTCGATCATCAACATCTCGTCGCAGATGGGACACGTCGGCGCGGCGCGCCGCACGGTCTACTGCGCCAGCAAGCACGCGATGGAGGGGTTCACCAAGGCGATGGCCATCGAGCTGGCGCCGCATGACATCCGCGTGAACTCGGTCGGGCCGACCTTCATCGAGACGCCGCTGACCAAGCCGTTCTTCGAGAACGAGGCGTTCCGCAAGGACGTGCTGTCCAGGATCAAGCTCGGGCGCGTCGGACAGGTTGACGACCTCACCGGCGCAATTGTCTTTCTGGCGAGCGATGCCTCGCGGCTGATGACCGGATCGGCGCTGATCGTCGACGGCGGCTGGACGGCTGAGTGATCTGGTCCCCCCGTCTTCAGGGAGCGATAGGAAAGACTATTCCGCCGCCACCTTTGTCTTCCCGATCGCGGCATTAACCTGCGGCAGCACCTTCTCGGCGAGCAGCTGCATGTTGCGGCGGCCGAGGTCGCGGTCCTTCCAGTCCTTGCCGGCCAGCAGCAGCGTGCCGAAGTCGCCGACCTCTTCGCGGAACGCCAGAATCTGGTCGGCCACGCGGTTGGGCGAGCCCCACAACACCAGCTTCTCGCACACCGCATCAAGCGACACGTCGTTGTCGTCCTGTTTCGGATCGGTCTTGAACGCAATCGCGCGGCCGCCGCGCTGCAGCTTCTTGAGAAGCTGGCTGTAGTAATAGCGGTACGGCCCATTTGGATCGGTCGCGTAACGCTTCGCGGTCGCGTCATCGTCGGCGACGAAAATGCTTTTCGCCACGCGCCAGTTCGCGGGCTCGGCCGGCCGCCCGACGCGCTCGCACCCTTCGACATATTTCGGCCAGTGCGACTTCACCCATTGCGGCATCAGGAAGTTCGCCGAGATCGGATCCCATCCGCGCGCCGCCGCTTCGGTCACGCCCTTCGAAAACGGCGCCACCGCCGTGACGACGATGGGCGGATGCGGCTTCTGCAACGGCTTGGGCAGGAAGCCCTGCCCCAGATCGAGCATGAGCTGGCGCTCGAGCACGCTGTTCCAGTATTTGCCCTTGATGTTGTAGGGCGGATCGCTCGCCCAGATCTCTAGCACCTGGTTGATGCATTCGAGGAACATCGCGTTGCGGTCGGCGTCGAGATTGCCGAACACCTCGGCGTCCGACATCAGCCCGCCGGGCGAGATGCCCATGATGAACCGGCCATCCAGCAGGTGGTCGAGCATGGCGGCATTCGCCGCGACCGCGGCCGGATGATTGTTCGGCATGTTGATCGTGCCGGTGCCGAGCTTGATGCGCCTGGTCGCCTCGATCAGCGTGCAGATGAACATCATCGACGACGTGATGTTCTCGGCACGATCGGTGTGGTGCTCGCCGACGTAGCCTTCGGTATAGCCGAGCTCGTCGGCGAGGATGAACGCCTCGCGGTCCTCGCGCAGCGACGTGCGCCAGTCCTTGTCGACGGGATGGATCGGCATGGTGAAAAAGCCGAGGTTCATCAGAACTCTCCACACGTCATTCCGGGACAACGCGGAGCGTTGGGCCCGGAATCCATAACCACGATCCTCGCGCTAAAGGCAATGACGTACAAACATGAAAGGTTTGTGGTTATGGATTCCGGGCTCCGGCCTTCGGCCGGCCCCGGAATGACAAACATTTCACATCACGCAAATATCGCGCCACGCGCCATTCCGTTCCGCCGAATCGAACACAGCCTCCAGCGCCGCGACCGTGTGCACAATTCCGGCATCGTCGATCTGGAACTTGGCCGTCCCGAGCGCCGCGGCGGCGAACGAGTCGAGATTGGCGCCGATATGGTTGGTTTGCGGCACGTCGAACGTCTCCGGCTTGCCGTCGCGGCGGCAGAGCGTGACCCTGGTCTCGGAGAGCGACTCCGCCCACATCTGCGACCCATAGACCGCGCAGCGCCACACGAAGCCCGGGACTTTCAGTGACGTCGCGATCGTGGCGGTCGCACCGTTGCGGAATTCGAGCATCGCCTGCGTGGTGTCTCCGGTCGGAAACGGCAGGATGCGCCTGGTCGAGAGCGCGCTGACGCGCGCCATCGGGCCGCTCAGGAAGCTGAACGCGTCGAGCAGATGAATGCCCATGCCGGTCATGCCGCCGGCCCTGGTCTCCTGCGGCGCCGAGCGCCAGTTGTCGAGCGGCGTGTTGGCGAGGATGTCGTGGCTGTAGTTGCCTTCGGCGAACATGATCGTGCCGAAGCCGGGAGACGACACGGCTTCCTTCAGCTTCACGATCGACGGCCAGAGCCTGCGGTTATGCCCGACTCCGAGCGCGACGCCCGCCTTGCGGCACGCCGCGATCGCGGCCTTGGCGTCTTCGACCGTCAGCGCGAACGGCTTCTCGCAGAATACGTGCTTGCCGGCGGCGGCCGCTGCCTCGACCTGCGCGCGGTGACGCGTGTGCGGCGTCGCCAGCACGACCGCATCGATCGACTTGTCGGCCAGCACATCCTCGTACGACGTGCCGATCGCGATGTTCATTTCGTTGGCGAAATCGCGCACGGTCTCGGGTTCGAGCGTCACGCCGCGCGTGAAGCGCATCAATTGGCTCGTCCGCGCCGAGCGGACGAGTTCCTTGCCCCACCATCCGAGGCCGATCATCGCGACATTGAGCATCGATCAGTGACTCATGCTCGCGGGCGCGCCGGGCTGCTTCAACGGATGCGCTTTTGCGAACGGCGCAAGCTCCATGCAGCTCGTCGCAATGCGCATCACGGTCGGACAGGCATCGACATTGACCTTGAAGAAGCCCGCGCCGGTGACCTGTGCGGCGACGCAGATATCCGCCATCGTCACGCTGTCGCCGTGCGCGAACTTTCCCGTCTCCCTGTCGCGCGACAGGTGACCTTCCATGGCGGCGAGCCCCTCGCCGATCCAGTGCTTGATCCACTTCTCGCGCGTTGCCTCGTCGAGCTTGAGGTCATGCTCCATGAAATTTCGCACGCGCGGCACCATCAGCGGGTGGGAGTCCGATGCATTGATCGCCGCGAGCGCGCGCACGCGCGCGCGGCCGCGCGGGTCCTTCGGCAGGATCGGCGGCTGCGGGTGCGTCTCCTCGAGATATTCCATGATGGCAACCGACTGGAACAGGATCGGTCCGTCGCCGTCGATCAGCGCCGGCAGCAGCATCTGCGGATTGATCTTGCGGTAGGCGTCCTGTCGCTGCACGCCTTTCATCAGGTCGATATCGATGACCTCGTCCGGCACGATGCCCTTGATGTTGAGTGCGATGCGCACGCGAAACGACGCGAGCGAGCGCCAGAACGAATAAAATTTCACTGATCCCTCCCAAAATTTTCGCGGGAGCATAAGGGCGGCGGCGGCCCTTGTCATTGCCCGCGCGAGCGGGCAATGACAAATGGAAACAGCCAAGGAAACAGCATGTCCCGCCTGCCCGAGCTCGATCCGGAAAAGTTCTCGCCTGAGCAGAAGAAAGTTCACGAAGCGATCCTGAAGGGCCCGCGCGGCAAGGTCGTCGGACCGCTCAAGATTTGGCTGAACAATCCCGGCCTTGCCGAGCACGCCCAGGCGCTCGGCGCCTATGCGCGCTTCAATTCGAGCTTGCCGCCGCGGCTTTCGGAGCTTGCGATCTGTGTAACCGGCGCGTTCTGGAAAGCGAATTTCGAATGGTTTGCGCATGCGCCGATGGCGATCAAGGCCGGCATCGATCCGGCCGCGATCGAGGCGATCCGAACCGGTGCGACGCCGAAATTCACGAAGAGCGACGAACAGGTCGTCTACGATTTCGCGACCGAACTGGTCAGGACGAAGCGCGTGTCCAACGAGACGTTCGAGCGCGCCAAGACAGAGCTCGGCCAAACGAGCGTAATCGATATGGTCGGCATCATCGGCTATTACAGTCTCGTCTCGGTGACGCTGAACGCGTTCGAACTGCCGCTGCCGGACGGCGAAAAGCTGCCGTTCGATATTCGGTGAGCGTGCACGCGCTGTAGCCTGCTGCGCCGCAGGCGAGGCGGCTGCATCCGTGCCCTCTCCCCTTGTGGGAGAGGGCTACTCCAACATTTCAACATTCTCCGTGGGATGAGGGGTACCCCTCACCCATTCTTTATTGCTGAGATTCTGAGAAGCCCTCTCCCACAAGGGGAGAGGGCACAACGACGGGCACCCTGCTCGCGGTCAGGCTCCGACAACGGCATTCAAACCCGCCGCATCGATGCCGGCGACGGCGCACACCTCGTCCTTGTCCGACGTGTCGCCCGATATCCCGACCGCGCCGAGCACGGTGCCGGCAGCGTCCTTGATCAGCACGCCGCCCGGCACCGGCACCAGCCGGCCCTGCGCAACATTCGCCAGCACGCCGAAGAACAGCGGGTTCTTGGCGGCGCGGTCGCCGAGCTCGCGCGAGCCGAAACCCATGCCGAGCGCGCCCCACGCCTTGCCGTAGGCGATGTCGAAGCGGAGGATGCCGGACTTGTCCTCGCGCTTGAACGCCACCAGATGCCCGCCGGCATCGAGCACCGCCACGGTCAACGGCGCGCAGCTGGTGTCACGGCCCAGTTTCAATGCCGTCTCGACGATCGTCGAGGCTTGCGCGAGCGTGACCGACATTACGTGCTCCTATTTCTTCGACCA
>JAXDNZ010000613.1:0-5319 GCA_034669185.1 Hyphomicrobiales bacterium | reverse complement strand
CGCAGCGTGAGACCGCCCCGTTGCGTGCAGTGCCAAAAACAAGTGCGCCGCGCGACGACGGGTCAGGGACCGCGTAATCGTCCACCGTCAGCTCGAATGCGCCAAAATGTCCCTTGGCGGAGCGGATCGTGCCCCTGACCACGGGAAATTCCGTCGCACGCGGTGGCGCAACGTCCTTCGGGCGGCTGAGCAGCACCGTGACGTCGAGATGAGCGGCGAGCAGTTTCGCGGCTTCGATCGCATGCTCATCGCGCCCATAGACGAGCGTGACGCCCTCGCTCGACAGGCTGACCAGTTGAACTTCGGGTAACGGCTCGGCCGCCGCGGCGATCAGCGCGGCCATCTTGGGACCGGCCTTCGGCGCCTCATCCGACCAGCCGGCGGTCTCACGCACGTTCACGAACGTCAATGACCCGGCTTTTTCCTGTTCCTCGGCGACCTGGGAGAACAGCGGCGCTTCCTGGGTGCAGCCGACGATGATCGGCTCACCGCCGGCGACGGCGTTCCGGTACCGTTCGATCTGCGTGCGGCAGAGATGGTTCGCGGTCGACACATCCGCGCCAGGGTAGCCGCGCCGCACGGCGTCCGCGTCGAGCCGCATCGTGTCTTCACACGAGCAGATAAGGATTTTGCGCGGACGTTCCGCCATAGGGTTTTGACCTTGTCCTGCGGTACTTATAATCAAACCAAGCAAAAAGTAAGCATGGAGGCCATTTGCCCCTGAACACACGAGGCCGCGCCGACGCGGCGCTGGCGCCGAAACTTGATCTGCCGCCGCCGTTCACGCTCGTGACGTTGCGGGAGGTGGGCGACGCCTTCGCACACGCAGTCAGGATCGCGCCCGAACAGGGCGCCGGCACGCTGGTCTATGTCGGCCGGTTCGATCTCGCGGAGTTCGCGGTGGTGCTCGAACCGAACGAGCCGTTGCGCATCGCGCGGCGCGCGCACTATGCGGGCATGACGGCGCTCATCGACGCGCTGCTTGCGTACGCTCCGCCCGAAAAGCCGATCGCCGTCGACTGGCCCGACGCGATCCGCGTCGATGGCGGGCTGGTCGGCGGTGGACGGCTCGCTTGGCCCAATGGCGCGAGCGAGGACGAGCCGCCGGATTGGCTCGTGTTCGGCGCGACGATCCGCACGGTATCGATGACCGGCAAGGACCCAGGCCTTCGCCCCATGACGACGGCGCTCGAGGAAGAAGGCTTTACTGACCTTGCGGCGACGGAACTCGTGGCAAGCTTCGCGCGCCATCTGATGGTCCACATCGATGCCTTACAGGAATACGGCTTCGGCGCGATTGCGCGGGAGTACCTCCGCCGCCTGCCGGGGGAGAGCGGCGTGCGTCACGACATCGATGAGAACGGCGACCTCTTGATGTGGCGCACCGGCAAGACGGAAGCGCGACGCAGGGCGCTGAAACCGGCGCTGGCGGCAGCGTCATGGCTGGACCCGAAGAGCGGCGGGCCGCGCACGTGAAACTGATCCGCACCATCCGGCTCGATCCGTCCGATACGTTCGTGTTCGACCGCACCGCCGAACCTGGCGAATGGGCCGTGCCGGGCGCGTTTGTGTTCTGGAATGCGGATATCGACAGGCTCGAGGGCAAGGCGCGCGCGGCGTTTCGCGGCGGATTCCTCGGAGTGGAGTCGCTCGGCTGGTCCACCTTGGTGCAGATCGTGGAAGCGAGCGCTGCCGACCGCGCTGCTGTCGTCGAGCGCCTTGCGCAGCAGCTCATCGCGCACTTCGGCGCGCCCGACATCGCAACCGCGCGCGAGGCCGCGGAAGAAGAAGTTACCTTCGCCGGGTCCCTTTGCGGTCATCCGCTCGACACGCTGATCGCGATGCATCGCAGCTACGAGGATGCTGCGATACGCGAAGCCTTCCGCACGCTGCGTCCGACCCCGGACAAGAAACCGTTCCGGGTGTTCTCGTTTCTCGAGGTCGAAGGCGATGAAGAGCTGCCCGAGGAGGTGAACCTCGCCGCGCTCGGCGAGAGCAAAAAGGCTGGGACGCCATGAGGGACTTCTGGCTCTCCTGCGGCCACCATTTGCTCGACCGCGACACGGGCGGCGGGCTGGTCGTGACCGATGAATTCCTGAAAGTGTATCTTGCCCGACCCGAGCTCACGCCGCCGCCTGAGGCCTGCGTCGTGGAGAAGACGCTACACGCGGCGCTCATGGCCGATCCGCGCCGTGCCGTCGGCGCCGATGAGGTCGCCACGATCGCGGACCCCGACGCGCGCGAGAACTGGCAGGTGATGATCGCATTTCGCGATCTCCTGATGCGCTACAGGACCGTCGAGGCCACCTACCTGAATGTCGTGCGTTCGGGACTGCGCATCCCGCACATTTTCCTCAATCAGCTCGTGCACGTGATCATGCGTAATGCACTCGACGGCTGCGCGGATCCGTTCGTCCTGCGTGCCGGCGAACTGTTCTTCCGCACCCAGCGCATGACCCTGCACGAAGGCTCGCTGATTGCCGCCGATGAGGAAGCCATCGCCGGTCTATCCGGCACGCCGACCTCGCCGCTTGTCTCGATGCTCGGCATCCCCACCGAGGCGCAAATCGACGTCATGTCGGACGACAATGCCACGCACTATTTCGAGCACAGCGATCTGTTCCATGTCGCGCTCGATCTTACGGCGGGGCGGCGTGGGCATGCGGCACTGGCGGAGGCGATGCGGCTCTGGATCGTCCATGTTCTCGGCCTGGAGATCGAGATCGAGCCGCTCGCCGAACTGCACGACGCCAAGTTCAGCTGGTACGTCGGCCTCGACGCGGAAGGCAGCCGGATCGGCGACCTGTTGTGGAGCGGCGAAGCGCTCGACGAGGCGACCGCGAGCCGCGTCGTGGGGCTGTTCCGGTTGACGTTCCGCGACCCCGGCATCGTGATCGAGAAGGTGGAGGGGGAGCCGGTCTACCTGATTTTGGCGATGACCCATGATAAGCTGCTGCGCTTCAAACCGCAGAACCTCATCACCGGTCTGCCGGTCCGCCATCTGGAGGCGGCCACATGAGCGCGGGCACGTTGAAGATTCCGGTCGGCGTTATTGTCGAGCGCAGCAAAAGCGCGAGCCAATGGGTCGATTATTTGTGGCGGCCGTCCGCCGTGCTGTCGGGCGCGCCGGATACGGCGCCGTGGACGCAGCTTTCGGGGGGCATCGAGCGCGCGACCTTCTATGCGGGCCGCGCCGATATTGCGCTCTACGCCGCGGAGACTGGCGCCTATCGCGACAACCTTGGCAGCGACTCTCCGGGACTTTGGGTGGTGCTGCGACCGACCGAGGCCGATCCGCCCTATGAGCTGTTCGGCGTGACGGCGGATCCATCCGAAGGCGAGGCAATGACCGAGGCTGGTAGCAACATCGTCGAGCCGGTGGCGATGCCCGAAGCAATCCGCGAGACGGTCGCGGCTTTCGTCGCCGAGCATCACGTCGAGCGCGAGTTCTTCAAGCGCAAGCGGGATCGCGCCAATCCCGACTCGCTCGCGCGGCGTCAACATGGAGATCGCGGCGAATGAGCCGCGAGGAAGATTTCCTCAAGCGATGGTCGCGCCGCAAACGCGAGATCGCGGCGGCGGAGAAACAGACGCTTCCCGTCGCAAAGACCGATGCAGTCGACGCCATAGCGCCAGAGAGCGAAATTGCATCGGAAACCCCGGCCCCGGGGACAGCCGAATTCGACCCCGCAACCTTGCCGCCGATCGAATCGATCAACGCACTGTCGGACGTGACCGCGTTTCTCCGTGCTGACGTACCGGCGGAGCTGACCCGTGCGGCGCTACGCCGCGTGTGGGCTGCCGATCCGGCAATCCGCGACTTTGTCGGCCTCGCGGAGAACTCTTGGGATTTCACCGATCCGACCGCGATGCCCGGCTTCGGCCCGCTTGAGTCGACCGAGCAGGTTCGGCGCATGATCGCCGAAGTCATCGATCAGATCGGTCAAGCCGCCAAGCCTGCCGCACCGGAGGCTGTCACCGCGTCGGCATCAGAAAAATCGAATAAGTCCAATACGATAATGGAAGACGACAAGAAGAACGCTGTCGACGCGCACGTGCCTGTAGACGAACCAAAGCAAAACGATGCCGGATTGCTAGGCAGTCAAGCATTGCTGCAGAGCAGCAAAGAAGATATTGCATTGCAGCATGACGTTACGCAAGAACAGGAAAAACCAAGACAATTCTCACCTCGAAGTCACGGCGGTGCGCTGCCTGAATAACGAAAGTTATAGCCGGGAACTATTGCCCACCTATTGACCACCCTGTGTGCGGGATTTAGCCTTCGAACGCTTCTCATGTGGCGGGGGCGACATGAGTTTTGACGCGAAATGCGCGACACAGGATTAAGCGAAGCCATCCAGGCGGCGGGCGGAGTTTCAGAACTCGCGCGCCGCGTCGGCATCTCGCAGCCGTCGGTCTCGAACTGGGACAAAGTTCCCGCCGAGCGCGTGCTCCTCGTTGAGGCGACAACCGGCGTCAACCGCAAGGTCTTGCGGCCCGATCTTTACGAAGAGAAACCACCCGCGCCGCCGGTCGACGAAATCGATCTGGCGCGTGCGCAGGAATACGCTTTGCTGTCATGGCTCCTGGCGCGTGCGCCGGATGCGCCGCTGCTCAAGAAGCTCGCCGCCTTGCGCGGGGACGCGACGCCGCTTGGCGTCGCGCATGTCGGGCTCGCCCAGGCTGCCGTAGCGGTTTCGGTCGAACGGGTCGAGCGCGAGTACTTCGATCTGTTCATCGGCCTCGGGCGCGGGGAGCTCCTGCCGTATGGCTCGTTCTATATTGCGGGCTTTCTGCACGAGCGTCCGCTCGCGCGCCTGCGCGCCGATCTTGCACGGCTCAATATCGAGCGTGTGACCGGCAATTACGAACCCGAGGATCACGCCGCCATCTTGTGCGAGATCATGGCGGGCATCGCGAGTGGCGGGCTACCCGCAGCAGAAGGCAGCGACCGGCTTATCTTCGAAAAACACCTTGCGCCTTGGATCGGCCGCTTCTTCGCCGATCTGGAACGCGCGCAGTCGGCGTCTTTCTACCGTCATGTGGGCACGCTCGGGCGCGTCTTCATGGAAATCGAACAGGAAGCATTCTCGTTGACGCCGTAAGGCGGCAAGCGCGAAACAACGACCCTAGGAGGGATGCGATGAAAGAGAACGACAAGCGGACGGTCGATCGTCGCGCCTTCCTTCGGACAATCGGCGTGGGCGCCGGCGCTGCGGCCACGGCACCGCTCGCGACAGCCGCCAAGGCTGACAGCGAGAACAACGACGACAAGCGGAAGGCCCGCTACAAAGAAACCGATCACGTCAAGACGTTCTA